>JABSSK010000234.1 GCA_013214265.1 Saprospiraceae bacterium
CTTCATTGGGGCCGATACAATCAGTACATTCTTCTACCGTAATTTCAATCGTATTGGACAATGCCGTTCCCGTTCCGGGACATTGCTTTGCGTTGGCCCTACGAACAAACCAAGTTGTTTTTGTGAGCACAGCTCCTCCAAATACTAATTTAGCCTGCTCAGCATCTGGCCATAATTTCCATCCGCTGGCTTCATCAACCATGATCGGAGGAGTACCTTCCCCATCCCAATACACCCAGTCAAATGTCAGTTGATTAGCCGAAAAACCATCGGGTAACGACAGATTGGTCAGTTTTGCAGGCTTTTCCCCAGCACAAATGGTTTGGTCCTTACCGATTTCACCTCCATCATCACCTGCTTGTAGGGGTTTTTTAACCTTAATCCGAACCCTGTTCGATTCTGCAAGGAAAGGATGTCCACAATCTTTTAAGCGGACACAGCGAATAAACCAAGTCGTTTTAGTGAGCTCAGAAGTTCCAAAATCCAACATAGCCACATCCGAATTAGGCCATGGTTTCCACGCACTATTATTCGTAACATTTTCTGGTGGTGAACCTTCACCTTCCCAATACATCCAGACAAATTCAAGTTCTTCCATAGCGTACCCATTAGGAAGAGAAACACTAGTTAACTTATCGGGCACATCTCCAGCACAAATCTTTTGATTTTCAGCAATCTTTCCTCCATTATTGCGGGGTAGTGGATCCTTTATTCTGATGCGTACCTTATTGGTTTCTGCATAGTAGGGCCCGCCACAGGCTTTCACACGAGCACAACGAATAAACCAGGTGGTCTTATTGAACTCCGTACTGCCAAAGCTCAACATAGTTGTATTGGAATTGGGCCACGGCTTCCATCCATTTGCCTGATCCACATTGTTAGGCGGATTCCCGTTACCTGTCCAATACATCCAGACGAACTCCAGTTCATCAACGGTAAAACCATCTGGTAAGGATATATTAGTCAGTTTTTCGGGGGTGCCCCCTTTACAAATCATCTGATCAGAACCGATCTTACCCCCATCATCCCCAGGCCTAAAACCTTCGAGCACCCTAACGCGAATGCGATTCGATTCTGCCCAATAAAACTCACCACAACCTTCCAACCGAACACGCCGAACAAACCATGTTGTTTTTTCAAAGGCCAATTCACCGAAATGTAAGCTCTTAGTATCAGAATCAGGCCATGGTTTCCAACCATTAGCTTCATTTACCATTTGGGGAGGCGTACCCTCACCTTCCCAAAACATCCAGGAAAAAACAAGCTCGTTTTCTGTGTAACCATCTGGCAAGGATATATTTCGCAGTTTAGCAGGGACATCACCTTCACAAATAGTTTGACCCTCTTGAATCTCCCCTCCATCATCATCAGGTTGGAAAACTTTTTTAACCCTAATCCGAACTTTATTTGATTGGGCCAAAAAGGATGTACATCCTGCACGCCGTGCACAGCGGATAAACCAGGTTGTTTCGGAAATGGCTTCTGGCTGATAGGTAGGACTATTAGAATTAGGTATCATGACCCAATCGTCATTACCTATTACTTTTTCTGGAGCCGTCTTCCCGACATACTTCGCCCATACATATTCAATATCACCCTGCCCTTGGCCAGATGGCAATGACTTACTGCTAATATTGTCAGGAGTCTCTCCTAAACAAATCATCTGGTTTTTCTTGATCTTACCTCCATCATCATCTGTTTTGAAATTAACGCAATCATCACATGCGTCACCAATCATATCGTTGTCTTCATCGGCAAAGCCTTCATCAATCATGCCATCACCGTCATTATCCAAGCCATCACAAACCTCCTCGTCTGCACAATCAGCAATGTTATCATCATCTGAATCATTATTGTCATAATCATAACAACCAAAACCATCCACTCCATTTGTAGTGTTGCATTGTGTACCACCACTGACCCCTACCTTTTCGGTATTTTCAATGATACTTGCCCCCTTAATGCTCACATCGATCTGGTAAGTCTTCCCTTTGTATTGGTCAATATCATCGCTTACGGTTTTAGCTGTCGAAAAAAAGCCGCATGTCCCATTCCCTAGTTCAAATCCTGTATAATCACCGAGAAGGGTTACATCATCCAGTGAGATACATTCATGTATAACAAAGACGAATTGTGTAGGATCACCACATGCTATTGATTTATTCAGGGTATACGTAATTGTAGCCACATCACATGCCTGATCCGATGAGGTCACAACGCAAGCATCATCACATATGAGATCTTCATCAATGAGGCCATCACCATCATTATCTTTATTGTCACAAACTTCAGTATCGCACACATCACCTATACCATTGTCATCTACATCGCGCTGATTGGAATTAGATATACTGGGGCAATTATCACAAGTATTAGGAATACCATCTTGATCATCATCAGCATCTTGCAAATCACCAGCATTTGGCACATCGGGGCAAGTATCACAGGCATCCGGTACTCCGTCCTCATCCTGATCCTGCTGATCATCACCTTCCGGACAAATGTCATCACAATTTGGTACCCCATCATTATCAGGATCCCGATCATCACAATCATCCACACAATCCGCTATACCATCTTGATCCATATCCGGATACCCCTCATCCGTTTCACCATTATTATTGTTATCGATACCATCACAAACCTCACAATCCGTAATCGTAACGGCTATAACATTTGATTCGCCAATATAAGCGTCACAATGAATACCTCTTGCACAGCGCTGGTAGTAAGTAGTCTGGGTGATAACACCAGGATCATAAGTAGCTCCCGTTGCACCATCAATCATACGCCAAGGTGTATTCGGATCATTAGGATCAAAGGGCACATTTTCGGTACTCTGAATCCATACATATTCTATTTGTCGATCTACACCTCCAGGAAATGATGGTGATTGAATATGTTCAAAAGGATTTGGGTCGTAAGTACCACATCCTGTTTGGTTACCCTTGATTGTGCCGCCATCCATTACATTAATACAATCGTTGCACTCATCCTTTGGATCATCAATACAAGAATCACAGGCATCACCTCGTCCGTCTGAATCTTGGTCATCCTGCTCTGGATTATGTGCACTAGGACAGTTATCACAAGCATCTCCTATCCCATCATCATCCATATCCTGCTGATCTATATTTGGGGTGTCGATGCAGTTATCACGACAATCCGGCACACCATCTTGGTCCGCATCCTGTTCATCGTCACAGGTGTCGCATGTATCCCCTATACCATCATTATCAGAATCGGACTGATCGGGGTTAGATATACCCGGACAATTATCAATACAATCTGGATAGCCGTCAGAATCTGTATCTGGATAGCCTTCGTCGATTAGACCATCCCCATCGTTATCTTGGCCATCACATTCCTCTGTATCAAAGCAATCTCTAACGCCATCATTGTCCGAGTCGAACCCTTCGTCTACGAAGCCATCCCCGTCATTATCTTGGCCATCACATTCCTCTACATCACAATCATCAATGATCCCGTCTTTGTCGGTATCGGTTTCACAATAATCTACAATACCATTGTTATTACAATCACTATCGTCTTCGCATTTGTCCATAATACCATTTCCGTTACAGTCCGAGTAATCATCTTGGCAAATGTCCGTAATGCCGTTTCCATCACAATCTGGTAAGTCTTCACATTCGTCAGGAAATCCATTATAATTACAATCCTGGAGTGGTTCACAAACATCTGGCCATCCATTATTATTACAGTCTCTCAAATTTTCACATTCATCCGGGATACCATTGCGATTACAGTCGATCTTATTTTCTTTGAAGTCGGGAATTCCATTACTATTACAATCCTCACACTGGTCTGGAATACCATTCCAGTTGAAGTCCCGTTGAAATTCACAGTCATCTGGGATACCATTCTCATCACAATCGGTAAGATTTTCGCAATCATCCGGGATACCATTTTCATTGCAATCCTCTTCGGCATAGTCAGGTGTGTCGTCACCGTCACAATCCAAAAGGGCAAGGTCAGGTATGTTCTCACACTGACCGGTTTCCGGATTTACTAAATCAATAGTGGTTGAATCCCCGTCGTCGCAACACAGGGCATAAATGTGGTGACATCTACCTTCTTCATCAATAAAGTCAACTGTGGCAGGATTAGCGTCATCACACGGATGTTGCTCTTGAGCTTTGGTAGGTAGCAGCCCGAATAGGATTACAGATATGGCTAATAATCCTCTCCTACCATTTCTTTGGTGGACAGTAATTTTCATTTGAAATGTGGTTGAAGCGCTGTTAAAAATTAAATCCTCATATCCATAGTACACATACTCGTATAGTGTGAAGCCTTAGCAGCACAACACGAATAAGAACCGAAAACACATTGTTATAATAAGAGAGGGACTGCGACCACTGATGGGATCACAACGTACAATGCTGGTTGTAAACAAAATCAAAAACGACCAATATTCTAACTGTGGAAGATTCGGAATTAACCAATGAAGAGTGCCTTGTTGGACAAAGCAGGAGGAGGAGAGTTAGGTTTACGATAGTAAAGGGAAATCGAATATTTCAATTTATGTAATAATCTCAAATTCTCCAACAATATACTGACAAAATTTACTTACTATCCCATATTTCCTTCTATAAACAAGGTTTTCACCTAAATGTACACCATTTTAATTTTTCACTTTATCACATAATTGTGTCAAAAAATATGATCTGTTATTACTTGGGTAATAGATTGGCAATAAAAAATGGAATAAATTAGGTTTCCTGAAAGGTATGCCATTATCCTTTTGGAAATAGAAAAGTGGTGATTAGCTAGACGAGCTGTTTGGATGAATAACAGCATTTTATTTTATTTACCACAATTACCCTCACTATGGATCTAGCTAGCGCAAAAAAGACACTAAAAAAGTATTTTGGATACGACTCCTTTCGTCCACTTCAAGAGAAAGTTATTGACCACGTACTGTCCGGTCGGGATGCACTGGTACTTATGCCCACCGGAGGTGGAAAATCCATTTGCTACCAGGTGCCTGCTATAACCCTATCCGGAACCTGTATAGTTGTATCTCCCCTGATATCCCTGATGAAAGACCAAGTGGAGGGATTGGTTGCGAATGGTGTCCGGGCTGCGTATTTGAATAGTTCTTTGACTGCTGCACAGCAAAGAGAAATTGAAACCCAGTTTTTTCATGGCCAATTGGATTTACTATATATTTCTCCAGAAAAGTTAACGGCCCAGCATTTCCTTCCTTTTCTTAAAAAAGTTAACCTCAACCTGATCGCTATCGACGAAGCGCATTGCATCTCTGCCTGGGGTCATGACTTTAGGAAAGAGTATACCCAAATGCGTTTTTTGAAGGAGCAATTTCCTGGGGTTCCCCTTGTAGCCCTTACCGCAACAGCTGACAAAATCACCCGATCAGATATTTTAAGTCAGATGAATATTCCGGAAGCCAGAACATTTATTGCTTCTTTCGATCGACCTAACCTAAGTCTGGAAGTACGTCCTGGGCAAAAGCGTTTTGAACAAATTTTAGCTTTCATTCAGGAGCGATCAGAAACTTCGGGCATTATTTACTGTTTGAGTAGAAAAAGCACCGAAGATCTTGCAGAAAAGCTTCAACGAGCGGGTCTAAAAGCAGGTGCTTACCATGCTGGCCTATCCCCCAAGGAAAGATCACGTATTCAAGAGCAATTCATTAATGACGAAGTACCGATTGTTTGTGCTACGATTGCTTTTGGAATGGGAATTGATAAGTCCAATGTACGATGGATTATCCATTACAACCTGCCCAAAAACATGGAAGGTTATTATCAGGAAATTGGCCGAGCTGGCCGTGATGGTGTGGCGGCTGACACCTTGCTGTTTTACTCATTCAAGGACGTGATGCTGCTGCGTGATATTCTGGGTCAAAATCCAGGCACGCAAATCGAGTTACAGCTCACCAAACTAGACCGTATGCAACAATACGCAGAATCGCTTGTTTGCCGACGACAGATTCTGTTATCGTATTTTGGCGAAAGCCAGCAAACAAAATGTGGTAACTGTGACGTTTGTAAAAACCCGCCTGCTTATTTTGATGGTACTACTATTGCTCAAAAAGCATTATCTGCTATTTACCGCTTACGACAGAACGAGCCTGCCAGTATGGTAATTGATGTACTTCGAGGGTCGGGCAAAAAGGAGCTCTTACAAAAAGGATATCAACAAATAAAAACATACGGAGCGGGTCGTAATTTCTCACTTGCTACCTGGCAACATTACATTGCTCAGCTCATTCAAACGGGATTTATTGACATAGCTTACAATGAGCGTAATGCACTGAAATTGACCCAACAAGCGCACGCTGTTTTGTTCCATAACCAAAACGTAGACTTGGTACAATTCAGCACGGTAAAAGAACGACAGGAAAAAGCTAAAAAACTAGCCCAACAGCAAAGTTTAAGTGCAGAAAGAAACGAGGCTCTATTTCAAAAACTTCGAGCAGTTCGTCGACGGCTAGCTCAGGAGTTTGGACTACCTCCATACCAAATTTTTAGTGATGCTACCCTTTTGGAAATGGCCAAAAAGCAGCCACTGAATGATCGCGAAATAGGGCGGATTTCCGGAGTTGGCGAACGAAAACGCTATCGTTATGGTGACTATTTTATAGATGCTATACTGGACCACTTAAGCGAAAAAAAAGGCCAAAAGGGAACCACCTATAAACTTACCCAAGAAATGCTCAAGAAGGGATTGAACATCCAAGAGATTGCCCAAAAAAGAAACTTGTCACCAACTACTGTTTTTTCCCATCTGGGGTATTTGTACGAAAAGGGAGAACCCGTTGACCTAAGTCCTTATATTTCTCAGGAAGAAGCGGACCAGATCAGCCGGGCTATTCCTTATCTGGAAAAGCCTGTGAAGCTAAAAGCTTTGTTCGAATACTTTGACGGAAAAGTAGAATACCACATCCTTCGTTTGGGTATAGCCTTTTATAACCGCAACCATAAATCTAAAGAGCAGACCTAATAAATTAACATAGGTTTTTTATTTTTCTTTCATAAAGTCCTCAAAATATCAAGGTATACCCTTTACTTTTTTTCACTTAGCGCAGCTTCAATTCGGTTGGGGTAATCTGTAATGATACCATCGACGCCCATGGCCACTAATGCTTGCATTTCAGCAATTTCGTTAACAGTCCAGGGAATAACTTTTAGGTCCAGTGCGTGTGCTTCTTTGACGGCTTGTGCTGAAAGCAGCTTATAACTTGGGCTGTAAATCGTTGGCATAAAACCAAGTTCCTTCAGATTAACTTTCAAGCCATCATCATCAGCAATCAGCCAGGCGGTAGTCCTCCCGGGGTCCAAGGCATGCACAGCCTGCAAACTGCGTGCATCAAACGACTGAATACATGACACCTCCAGCATACCTGCTTCCTTGATAGTAGTCATCACCAACTGGGCAAATTTTTTGGGCTCGGGCGGCAGATGACCATCCCATTT
>JABSSK010000235.1 GCA_013214265.1 Saprospiraceae bacterium
TGAATCCGGATTATCGAACAAATATGGGATACAAAGGTAATGACTACATCATTACGAATTTCCGCCGTGGGGTTCAATTTGGCTTGAGCCTTAAGTACTCCATCTAGGGTATTTGTACATATCTAAATGACCTGAAAAGCCCCGTTCCGTAAACTACGGAACGGGGCTTTTGGGCTTTTACGTTCAGGTGGTTCGTTCTAGGAAACAATAGAACAGCCTAGCAGACGAATTCCTGCGTGTCTTGTATTCTTTATGCAAAACATGATAAGATTTGGAATGCTAGTTACATTTTCATCTATATCCTGCACCTTTTAGTGCATACGATCCCCACGCAGTTCTAGTTGATCCATAATACTGGCCTCATAATCCAAATATTCTTGCCAACGGCTATCCGCTTTTTCGCGTCCAAAATATTTGCGTGCCAAATCAATAAACAAGACATAATGTCCCGCTTCGCTGACCATAAACTTGTGGTAAAAATCCTTTAGATTTTTATCGGATATATGAAGACTTAACAATCGAAAACGCTCGCAACTGCGCGCCTCGATGAGGGCACAAACTAAAAGGCGCTCGAGCAGACGATCTTCTCGACTAAGCCCTTTAGGAGCAAATGCCAGCAGCTTATTTACGTATAAATCTTTACGTTGGCGTCCCAGTGCTAACTGTCTTTTATCCATTTCTGTTAGTACCATCCGAAAATGCCCCCATTCTTCGGTAACAATTGGAGCCAGAGCTTTTACTATTTCGGGATAGTCAGGGTATGCCTGAATTAATGAAATGCAACTGGTAGCTGCCTTTTGCTCACAATAGGCATGATCGCTAAGGATTTCTTGTAAGTCCTTTTCTGCCAGATTTACCCACCTTGGGTCGGTTGGTAGCTTTAAATTCAACATACGGACTGCCTCCATTTCTTTTTCCTTCTTCTCCTGAGATATAGCCATATTGCTGTTTTTTTGCAAAGATAAACGAAAGGTGTCAAGGGCAAATACAATAAGGTGTTTTCCTTATCCATAAAGCCGTAAGATGTTTAAATATCCTCATCAACAAACCCTTCCCAAGTAAACGTGGTAGGAATCCCTTTTCTTTTCATTTCACCATAGAGGCTGGTGAAGGATTGACCAATAAATTCTAATTGAATATACAAAGGGCCAGTATTATTCCTTTGTGCCACCAGAGTGGTAGGTAATGTACCTGTTTTAGGGACTACTTTTTCAAAACCTTTGCCACCAGTGATGCGCCAATTACCCTGAGGGCCCGATAATAGGAAGGTATATGTGTCATCATCAACGCTACGTAACCAGATAGCCGGATATTGAAAATTATATGGTCCCCAATCGTTGAATAGCAAATCGGGCTGCTCTAAAGTATTGGTTTTGAAAGCCTCTGCATTATTGCTTTCTTCAGTTATTGGGGGTGGTGCCATCAGATTAACTTTGGATTCATCCAATAATTGTAACCAACGTTCGGTAAGTTCTATTTTGGGTATTTCGCTCATTTCGTTTTCAGCCATTATCGTCGAGGATACTTGGCCGTCAATTTGATTGTTCAAGATTCGTATTTCTCTACTGGACGTATCGGAAACTATAAATTGCTCAAAGCGGGCGAACTGATTCAACGGGCCAATGTCAATATTAAAGCTGTGCGATAATACAAGCGGAGTACGGACTTGCGTAAAATAATTGGTCATAATGCTATAATTACTACTGCTATCATTAGACACTAGCTTATTACCATGATTTTTAGTGTTAATTTCTGATTTACCGATTTTGATGCCTTCTTTTAAGTTGGTCATAATATTATGGGAAAGGGTGTTATTTTGTCCTTGTTCCATCACAATTCCGTAGGGGCAGTCCTTTATCCAATTCCCAATTACGGATGATTCATAGGCGCTGCGACCCCAAATAGCATTCTGGCACGCTTGTATGGTATTATTAAAAATATTATTTCTGCTAAAAGCAACGGCCAAGCCATAATTAGACGCGTGAGAAAAATCATTCCCATAGATGAGATTATCGTTGCAGCCCCCTTCGGCTTTTTCAGCCGTTGTCTGTGCTGACCAGAGCAGAAAACCAGACCCGTTATGGGTAGCTGAATTATAGGCAAAAGTGTTCTCGCTGCTGTTAGCATAGCACAGTATACCTGCACTCGCCTCTTCATTTGGATGATTGGAGTTATCAGCTGAACTTATATTCCAGTCCAGTTCGTTGTGCATAACTTTGTTTCGACTACTGCGATACAGACCTATGCCAATTCCTGAGTTATACTGAATCGTATTATTATAAAATTGGCCCTCATTACAATGCGTAAGCATTAGCCCGTTCTGTCCTGCGGTGATATATAAGTCTTTAATGTTAGATTGGTCACAATTTTTGAGGTAAACCGCGGCCCCGTAGTTAAGCCATTCATCTTGTTCGTTAAATCGGTAATCGGGTTTATTGGTGCCATTCTCTTCATTCTGGAATTCTTCAATCCTTTGGCGATAGTTATAACTCAAGTTACAGTCCTCAATACGCAGGCCGGAAGTATTTTCGGCATAAATACCAATTTTATAGCCTTTGACATGAAGGTTACGAAGGGTTACATTTTTGCTATCGATAATGCGAATACCCACTCCCAGAAATTGATCCGGTAGTACATCTCTGCCACCACCTTGAAGCAATGTGTTTTGAAAGTCAATCACGATGTCTTTCCCTTGAATTGTAATAATGGGTTCGTTTATGGATGAGCTGTTCAGTAAAAAAGTGTCGGGTGAAAAAGTTATAGAAGATGAAATGGTCATTCCAGATTGAATAGTAACTGACTGATCATTGGTCTGACAACTGTAAAGTCCAATAAGGAACACAAATAGGAGTAGTGCTTGTGGTTTCATCGTAAATGGTTTTATAGCTTAGTTAAAACGGACTGTAATTCTTATGCATCTAGCGAATACACGTCAAAGTAAAAAGAATTGATTAGTTGACCACCAGCCTAATGTATACGAATTGTAATTATAAGTAGAAAGAACAGTATCTAGACCGCCAGAGTGTAGTAGATTAAAAATTAAGGTTTGTGATAAAACAGCAGCATAAGTCTACCCCTGGACCAGTGTGTAGTATCCTTGTGAATCAACTGAAGGTGTCGATGTTATGATCACTTTTGATGCTCAAGGAACAGTTACTCCTACTAAAATTATCTTAAGGGGCTGTTGAATTCTGGAGTGCTGCTGTCGGTGCCGGATTATCTTGGCGTACCTTTAAATAGTGACGCATAACACCACCTTTGATGTTATTTACATCGTATTCAACCATAAAGGCGTTGGGGTCGATGGCTTCCACTACAGAATGTATTTTCCTGAGATCAAGGCGATTGATTACCGTATGGATGATTTTTGTTTCTCTGGATATTCCAGAATAACCATAACCACCCTGTCCCATGTAAATCGTCATACCTACACCCAGTTTTTCTAAAATCGCATTCCGTATATCTTCGTGTTGGGGAGAAATGATTTGTACGCCTATATAGTCTTCAAACCCTTCAATAATAAAATCAGTAACTTTAGCCGTGACCAGATAGGTTAAGATAGAGTACATCGCAATTTCAACTGAGATGAAAAGGGCTGTTATACAGAATAGAATTATATTAAAAACGAGAATGACCTGACCTATACCCAGCCCGAATCGGTCGTGAAGAAACACGCCCAAAATTTCTGATCCATCCAGAACAGCTCCATTGCGAATAGCAATACCAATACCACTACCAACAAATAAGCCACCAAAAATGGCAATAAGCAGTTTGTCATCCGTAACCACAGGGAAATGCCCAACCTCAATAGCAATAGCCAGCACCAGAATACTAATTACGGATTTGAAAGCGATTCGGGGCGCAATAGATCGATAAGCTAAAATAATGAAGGGCAAACTCAAAATCACTAGTAATAAGGAGACATTAATATCAATTTGTGTATTAATCAATAGCGCGATGCCTGTTACACCACCATCCAAAAAATTGTTTGGTAAAAGAAACGCTTTCAGTCCAATACTAGAAAGGAAAACGCCCAAAGCAATTTGTATATATTCGGATATCTTCGACAAAATTCGTGACCAAGTCGGTTGTGGCATTTTTCTTTTTCTTATTGTACTCTTTTTAGCCTGATTTTGTTGTCTATTTTCTAATAAGTAACGAGAAAAAATGAAAAATCACATTGTATTTTAGGAGCCAAAGGGTGATTTGTTAATGGGATAAGCTTTGCATTGAAGGGAGTACAGAACGTACTTCACATAACAGCTGATCTATATTTTTGCCCAATCCTATTAGTCGAAAATACAAACACAAACATAGGTTGTTGCTATGCGTTAGATGTTTTTCGTGAATAAAGAGATTCCCTGTAACTGGTGATTTTATTAAAAATAAGGCGGGCTAGGATCAGACAAGATCCTACGAAATAGAGGCCACTAAATAGAGTTACCAGTAATGTCTTAAATTTATATTATGCGAAATGTGCTATCGAGTTTTCTATTACTAATATTTTGCTTTTCCTGTTCGAAGGATGAAAGTCAGGACGCAGCCGTTCAACCAGAAAAAACTGGAGCGATTGGGGTCTGTTATGTTGAAGTAAACCAAAATAATTTGCTCAATGTAGGATCTTATTCTCTGGCAGGAAGTGGAGATCCATTATTTGATATTGCGATTATTTTTGCTTCTAACATTAACTTGGATCAAACAGCAAACAGCGCTGTGTTGCACCACAATGAAAATGTAACTCGTATTTTAAATAATCCAGAAAGGTACATTCGTCCGCTATCGGTATTGGTTAATCATCAGGGGGTAGGGGTTTCTAATTTTACGAGTCGTGAAAGCGCTATGGGTTTTGCTACTCAATTAGCTGATGCGGTCAATACTTATGAATTAGATGGGATTGATATCGATGATGAATATGCTAAGTATGGAGAGCAGGGCCAGCCTTTAGCTAATGATTCTTCATTTGTGTTCTTCCTAGAAGCACTGCGAACTTTGATGCCCGATAAAATTATTTCCTTTTATAATATAGGTCCCGCTGCTTCTCGATTGGTGTGGAAGGGTCAACACGCAGGTACTTACCTAGATTACAGCTGGAATGCTTATTACGGCAGTTATCAGGTGCCTCAAATTATGGGTCTAGCCAAAAATCAACTGGGCCCATCGGCAGTATGGATTGGCCAAACCCCATCCGCTACGGCCAGCTCACTAGCCCAACGCACCGTTCAGGATGGATACGGTGTATATTTATATTATGATTTGAAAGGGGTGGATGTTACGTCTTACCTGTCCATTATATCTACTCAATTATATCAACAGGAAACCATATTGCGTGATGATTTGTATTCTTGGCCTTGATGATAGAGAAATTAAAGCATGTATATATGCTTTAGCGAACTTATAGCGTGATTATTTCGCCATCAGCAGGGATATGTACCTGTTTGGCGAATGGCTTTTTTGAAACAGCTGTTCTTAATTTTTGTCGGGTTTGATGGCAATGATTTACGGTGTCCAAATGTACAATAACCAGTTGTGCCCCGGGAGCAGTTTGTGCGACCTGTTGGATGTCCTGATCACTCATAGTGATCGGGTCGCCTTCCAAAAATTGGGCAGCGCCACCGTTCAGTATTATCCAATCGGGTTGAAATAACTGAATCGTTTCTGCTACTTCAGGGCACCATATGGTATCACCTGCTATATAGATGGTAAGCGTACCCGTTTTTATGACAAACCCACTTACGGGTCCCATAGCTGTTGCTAGTGCTCCGGTTCCATGTTGGCCTCCAGTTCGGTATATCTTGAGTCCGTTCCATTCATAATATTCTTGCACTGGAACGACCTGCTCAAAACCTTGTTTGGAAAATGTAATGGCATCCTGAGGCTGACAAAACAAGGGCGTATGTTGCTCCAAAATTACTTGCGCGGCTACGTCCCAATGATCTCGGTGCAAGTGAGTAACAAACAGTGCGTCGAGGGTTCGTAGCTGAGCATCGTGTTCCACTTGAGAAAATGGAAGATCAACCATAGGAATACGATAGTCATTACTGCTATTGGCGATTGGGTCCATAGCACCTTGAGGCGATAACATGGGATCAATTAAAAGCCGTTTACCACTAAGTTCCAAAAATATAGTGGCATGACGCCAAAGTTGTAGATAGTTGGAGGTATTCATAACCAAAAATTTAAACCCCGAATGCAGGATAAGGCATTCGAGGTTTAAGGTAAAGCAGTTGGTGGTCAGAGCAAAAAATAATGTATTCTTTTTCAACCAACTCCTTAGTCTTTTATGAGGTAGGGTACACGTTTGTCCGTTAGTGGTTATGCCAGCACCCCTGATGCAGTTGTCCCCAAAGATTATCTTTGTCCACTTCTTGTAAACTTGTGCGGGCACGATTTTTACTAGAAGAAGCATCCGTATCCTTGGCCATGTCGATACGAGCGAGTAGATCCTTTAGATGGGCCTTCGACATATCGTCTTTCATTTTTTTCATATTGGATGTAATATCCTTTGCAGTGGCGTCTAATGTCATACGAGCCAAGGCTTTGATGTCACTTTGGTTCCATGCGGAGCCTGTTTCAGCCATAATAGCTCCCATTTTGTCGATATAGGCACGCTGTAGGTTACGGCGATAGCTGTCAATAGGCTGCCCTTGTGGAACTTCGCGAAAGATGGTATTGCGGGTATCGAGAAACATATCGGAAAGGGCATATGCTTTTGTCCCATTCAATGCTTCATTTTCCATCATACGATTCATACGGTCGCCATCAAATAGTGTATTCAGACTATACCCTTGTAAGCCACGGATCAGGCCTACAATTATAGTTGACCCTACACGGCCAATGATTTCTCGATCGATCATCCAAGTTGGGGTCGTAAATAATTGGCGATCCAAGAAATGGATAGCAGCTTGTTGACGCTGTTTAGGTACATGAGTATATACAACACCTTCTTGGTCATAGGTTTTGTCGTATTCATAAACACCACCTACATTATTTGCCACATGACCCATATAGCGTCGGAATTGCCCGGCCACTTGGCCATATAATTCACTAAGATCATCATAGTCTTCGCCTTCCTGTTGTGACCACGAAATGAGGTTAGGTATGATGCGCTTCAGATTCTCGATTCCCAGATCGCTGGCTTGGATGGGATTCTCCCCTAAGTCTTCCGTTTGTGAGCTGGGATCGATTACGCCACGCTGTTGTTGGCCGTAGCGATAAATGGGATTATCAGCACGTTCTACAACCCATTTATTGAGTGTTGGACGTTCAGATTCCGTATCCTCACCGGGAACCAATTTGTAACCCCAAGCGATCGACCATAAATCATAGGGACCTACTTTGGGCATGATACCAGCACCCTCATCTTCTGGTTGCACTACATAATTAAATCGGGCATAATCCATAATGGATGGGGATACACCCATGCGTTGCACGAAACCGGGTGCGCGCAGAGAGTC
>JABSSK010000236.1 GCA_013214265.1 Saprospiraceae bacterium
AGCTTCCCGTGTCGTCGAAAAAATACTATGGGCAAGTCCAAGCTCCTCGGGCGTTTTTGAAGTTGTTATCCCCAGTACATATAAACCGGCTTTATGGGCCGCCTCAACACCTATTGGAGAGTCCTCAATAGCTATACAAACAGAAGGATCTTTTTTTAATTCCCGACAAGCTAATAAGTAAGGGTAAGGGTCTGGCTTGAGACGCTCAACCCGGTCCGAAGTAACAATCGTTGAGAAGTATGTGTCGAGCCCCGTTCGAAAGAATACTGCTTCCGCATCCATATCGGAACTACTGGTAGCCAAAGCTAGGGGGAACTTTTCTTTTAATGTAGCTAAGCCTTCTTTTACGCCTTCAAACAAGGTAGCACCACTGCGGGCAGCTGCATAGAAAAGGTTGCGTTTTTTCTCTTGCATTTCTTCCTGGGTGGAGGCCAAATCATGCTCTGCCAGAACCTCCCGAGCTAACACAGCATCAGAAGATCCTATCCATTGCTGAAACCATTCGTGATCAACATCCATTCCCAATTCGCCCAAAACTTGTAACCAGGCCTGCATGTGCAAGTCTTCCGTGGCTGCAAGCGTTCCGTCCATATCAAAAACCAACGCTTCAACTTTAATATTCTCCATACGACACTATACTTTTTCTAGTGTAAATCCAAACGTAGAACCTAACTCAGGAGTAGACCGAACATTAATAGTTTGCTTAAGAGAATCTACTATATGTTTCACAATGGATAATCCCAATCCAGAACCACCCATTTGCCGGGACCGACTTTTATCCACCCGGTAAAAGCGGTCGAACACATGGTTAATGTGTTGGCGTGCAATACCAATTCCATTATCAGCAACTTCAATAAGAATATGGCGATCCATATCATAAAACCCTACCTTAGTCCTACCTTCATCTACACCATATTTTAGCGAATTATTAACCAGATTATTGAGTACTTGCCGGATTTTCTCGCGATCCGCTCGTACCTTAAAGGAATTGGAAGCTCCGTCTTTGTAATCAAGGCGAATGTTTTGATTTTTGGCTTTCATTTCCAAGTCCTCAAATACCTCACGGGTTAATTCTTTAATATCAAAAACCTGCATTTCCAGAATCAAGTCACCCGATTCCAACCTAGAAATAGACTCCAGGTCTTCGACAATGGTTTGTAACCGCTGTATATTCGTGGCAGCTCGTTTTAAAAAAAGCCTATTAACTGATTCGTCCTCAAGACCACCATCCAAAAGGGACTCAACATACCCCTGAATATTGAAGATAGGCGTTTTCAGTTCGTGCGAAATATCCCCCATGAAATTTCTTCGGTATTCTGCCCAGGTTTTATATTTGTTGAGTTCTTTTTGCTGGTTTTCAGCCCAATCTGCTACTTCTTTTTCCACATCCTCGATAATATTCGAATGGATATTGATCGACTTATTTTTCTCCTCGGGAGCTACTTTTTCTTGATGGATCGTTTTATAAATTAATTTAATCTTCCGGTAAATGTACTTGCGCAGATAGAAAATATTAATGTTATAAATTAATACGAACAAGCTCACGCCGAGGATCAGAAAATATGTGAAGGAGCGATTTTCAATCCCTACTAAAAGTAATATAATCGATAACGCAAGAACACCCACGATAGAAATCAGAGATGCATACCATGCTATTTGCTGCGGTGTTGGATTCTTAAGCATTAAAATTCGAATTTATAGCCAATCCCCTTGATGGTCTTGATGTAGTGATCCCCAATTTTTTCTCGTAGCTTACGGATATGTACATCAATCGTTCTATTCCCAACAATCACATCGGTTCCCCATACTTTATTAAATATCTCTTCTCGAGAAAAAACCTTCCCAGGCTTTGATACCAGCAAAAATAAAAGCTCAAACTCTTTTTTAGCCAGTTCTATCGCCTCATCCCCTCTTGTTACATTCACTTTTTCCCGGTCAATGATCAAGTCAGCAACCTCAATGACACCATCCGTATCTGAATCAGAAAAACGATTTGAGCGCCGTAATAATGCCTTAATTCTACTTAAAAATACGCGAGGTCGGATCGGTTTAGTGATATAATCGTCGCCACCTACGTCAAGGGCCGCAATTTGAGAGTAATCTTCGTCCCTGGCAGTCAAAAAGGTAATAATGGTATCCTTGAATTCGGGTTTTGCACGCAAGTGCCGGCACACTTCAACTCCGTCCATTTTAGGCATCATAATATCAAGAATGATCAATGTCGGATTAACCTCATCTGCCATCCGAATACCAGCTTCTCCATCACTGGCTGTGTACACCTCAAATTCCTCTACCTTGTCCAGATTGTATTTTAAGAACTCCAAAATGTCAGGTTCATCATCAACGATGAGGATCTTTACCTTATCCATCTGCGCAGCTATTTGTTTGCAATAGGTACAAATCTAACACTTAAGGCCCCCGAGGTTCTGTTGTTGCCTTTAAATTATTGTTAAGTTAATAAATGTACAGTTAACAAATCAGGGTTTTCGCACCCAATCCTATCCACCTTAATCCGTAATTTTCCTATCAAGGCTATCTAATATCGAAGTATAAACGTCTTTGATATATTCCGCATCATTCCGCATCGCCTTAATAGATGCCCGAAAATCCTCCTCGGTAACATCATGAATGATATATATTTCCTGAAAATACCGATCCGCAATGGTATCTCTTTTCATTCCGTACAAATAGGACAACGCAGATTCAGCCGTATGAATATCCAGGAGGATTTCAATCAGCTCCTCTTTTGGGATAGGCCCCTGAGGGGTACGGTTTTGGCAACCTAATAGAATTATAACCAGTAACAGCCCTAGTATTGGAATCCGCATTATAAAAAGAATTGCTTTGGATATTGAAATAAGGTAAGCTTGGCGTGGTCAGCATCAAACTGTGTCCACTCATCTGCAGTTGACTCTACCCGGCATATGCCGCATGTCGGAACATTTAGGATAGGGGTCTCACTAAACTGATTAGCCAATTGCGTAAAAGCTGGGTTATGCCCAAAAACAAGAACAGTACGCCAACTTTTGGGGAAATGGTGAATCACCCGCAACACTTCATCCGGAAAAGCTTCGTAGATAGCTTCTTGGGTAATAATTTGTGCTGGCGACATTCCAAACGCTTCCGCAAAATAAGAAGCCGTAGTAATAGCTCGATTAGCTGGGCTGGACACGATCGCATCTACCTGAATAAGCTGTTCCTGAAGGAGCTGCGCCATAAAAGGACCATCCCTAAGCCCGCGTTTATTGAGTGGCCGGTCGAAGTCATCCAGGTGAGGATTGGCCCAACTGGATTTCGCGTGTCGAATGAAATGAATCGTTTTTCCCATGACTTATCTTTCGCCAGAAGAAGGGTTTTGCTTTTTCCTTTCATCCAATTCAATTAACTTCTCCATCACTTCTGAAAGCTGCTCAGCACCAATCTTTTTCATGATGATCTCTTTGTCCCGATTTAGAACGTAAATCTGAGGCGTGGTCCGCAGATCATACTTCTCATGGAATCGTGACCTTCCGTAAGGATCAACCGTATGTAACCAATCCGTGATCTCATTTTCTTCAATATAATCCCAGCATCCACCCACTTCATCTGTAAATTTCAAGCATGCTGCCATAAGTGTAATATCCCTATCCTTAAACTGTTCGTAAAAATCCTTCATGTAGGGTGTTGATTCTTTACAATGCCCACAATCATAGCGCCAGAAATAGAGAATAGTATATTCAGATCCAATATCGTAAAGCGCCACAGGAGAACCATCCTGTTTTTGCATCGCGATATTAGGTGCTATCTTACCGATGAGAAGCGGCTCCAGTTTTTTTGCATTATTCAGAATCTTTTCTAACTGCTCCGGCTCCGTCCAGGTCGCCATCCCCTTGCCATAATAGTTATTGGCAATATGTACGTACACAGCGTCCATCCCAACTGTTTTGGAACCTGCATATTTATTCAGAAAATGAATGAGCCAAAAACGGAACATATCCTCACTCGACTGGGTATTCTGTAGAATGTAATCCACCCCTTTAATGATGCTATCTGGCACCTGAATATTCAAATTTTCAACGTAGTTATTCACCCGACCAAACAGAAAAGACGAACGTAAAAGTCGACTATCGGTGAGGTCTATATGATCAAAATAATGATCACGTGTATAATAAAACTGCTTGTACTGAATTTCTTCCGTTGTGCCTTCAAATTCCGGCATTTTCAGATTGATATTGGCACCAATGACAGAAGCAACCAAGGAGCCAGGGTTATTCTGGACAATATCCTCCTGAAGGGTGCGTACGCTGTTATCCATTTGATTCAATTCTTCCCGGATTGCAGCCTGCCGTTCTGCATCAGAGGTCTGCATTTGCTGCTGTAACGCTTGCGCTTTAGGCCTTAGATCAGAAATAAAACCCAAGTACTCGTAAAATAGCGCATTTTGTTTACTCCCCTCAAAAGCCATGGTTTTCACCAAATCATTTGCATCAGCCTTCAATAAAAACGCCTGATTATCCGCACTCAGCAGTATCTCAGCATAATTATTTTTCGGTTGCAGAACGATGAGGTACATACCTGCTTTTAAAGCAGTATCCGCTTCAAAAACAAATTGTCCATTTGCATCGAGTCCGGCCGTATCTGCCAAATACGTTTTATCACCATAATAGTACCCCAAATACAAAGTATCATTGGTGTATCCTTCTAGTTCAATCGTCAGGTTTAAGGCATTTTGGCCAAATAAAGTGCTTATGCTTACGCAAAAAAGTAGACAAAGTAAGCTATAACGTGTCATGGTAAGGGAATTTATTTGAAAACAAGATTACAGGTAAAACGTCCCACAAACAAATATGTATTCGTAATTAAAAGTTCGTTAACAAAAGGCGGGTAAAAACAGCCGCCAGAGGTAAGATCACTACTCCATGCCTCAGGTAAACACTTCCAACCAGAGTAAGTTGCATTATGTTCTGGCAGCCAGCAAATACAAAATGGCCATACGAACTGCAACCCCATTTTCTACCTGCTGCAAGATGATAGAATGTTCAGAATCCGCAACATCACTGCTAATTTCAACCCCTCGATTAATGGGGCCTGGATGCATGACAACCAATTCCTTTCCCGTGCGGTCAAGTGCCCTACGGTCGACACCAAAATATTGTGCATATTCCCGCAAAGAAGGAAAATACTTAATGTCTTGACGTTCAAGCTGAATCCTCAGAATATTAGCAATATCACACCAAGCCAACGTTTCGTCACGATTATAAGAAACATGAACCCCCAATCGCTCAATGTGTTTGGGAATGAGAGTGGGTGGCCCGCAAACGGTAACTTCAGCTCCCAACTTTTGCAAACAAAAGATATTACTCAGCGCAACCCTGGAGTGTAGAATATCACCAAAAATTGCCACCTTTTTTCCTGTCAATCGCCCGACTTTCTCTTGCATAGAAAAAGCATCCAGAAGAGCTTGTGTGGGGTGCTCATGGGTGCCATCACCCGCATTAATAATGTTAGCATCTATATGTTCAGACAAGAATTTGGGCGCACAAGGAGCCGGATGTCGCATAACAACCATATCCACTTTCATGGATAAGATATTATTGACGGTATCCAATAAAGTTTCCCCCTTTTTCACCGAAGATGAAGACGCAGAAAAATTGACTACATCCGCTGACAACCTTTTCTCCGCTAATTCAAAAGAAATACGGGTACGGGTTGAATTTTCAAAGAACAAATTAGCTATCGTCACATCCCTGAGGGAAGGTACCTTTCTAATCGGTCGGTTAATTACTTCTTTAAAATTATCAGACGTATGAAAAATCAGGTGAATATCCTCAGCAGTTAGGTCTTTTATCCCTAAGAGATGACGTGTACTCAAATGTTGGGTTACTGCTGCCATGTGCTATTTATCCATTTCATTTTTATGGCCAAATAAAAGAACCCGGTCTTCTTCTTCAATACCTTCCCACTCCACACGCACATAAGCTTCGTCCAAAGCATCGACGCGTATACCCTGAAAGGTGGACTGAACAGGCAAATGTCGATTAAACCTACGATCCACCATTACCAAAAGTTCCACTCTTGCTGGTCGGCCGTAGTGATTCAAAGCTGCTAAAGCTGCCGAAATAGTACGCCCAGTATACAACACGTCATCCACCAAAACAACGTTCTTATTCTCCACCAAAAAATTGATATCCGTTTTACTAGCCTCTAAAGGTTTATCCCGACGGCGGAAATCGTCCCTGTAGAACGTAATATCCAACTTACCAAAGTCAATACGTTTAATATCCATAGCCTGATCCAGCCGCTGCAGTATTCTCTGGGCCAGAAATACCCCCCGCTGCTGAATGCCAATAAAACAGGTATTCGAAAAGTCATCAAATTCCTCAATCAATTGATAGCACAAACGATCAATGGTTAGTGCCATGCGCGGCTGATCAAGAATAACCCTTCCTTTATCCATATACGAATGAATTTACCCAAATATAAAATAATACCAAGAATTAAGCCTTACTCTGTCCTTATGTCTTCCACTACCAATTCCCTTCCGCTTCTGTAACCCTATCTCTCGCTCCCAAAAGATGGTCACTTCATCGCTAAATATGTTCAGTTCAGTTTGTTTTCAAAAACCCTTAGAGGGTAAAACAAACAACTTTGTCAGAAACAATACCAATATGAAAAACTGGATCATTCTGGTAAGTACGATTGCGTCATTTTCTGCTCAAGCCCAAGTAAGCTTTCAATCCTTCGAAGATGTATTGCGGTTTGCAGATGCCCACGCCATCGCAATCAAAGCCAGTGCATTAAATGAGCAAATTGCCCAAACCGAAAAAAAGGAAGTTCAATCCAGTCGTCTTCCTTCCCTACATGCTTCCTTGGGTTATACCGACAATATTACTTTGCAACCCGCATTGGTGCCAGCTCAATTTTTTAATCCTACTGCCCCTGAGGGTGAATTGCAAGAGCTGACTTTTGGCACCAAATACCAGTACAATTGGGGGTTACAAGCACAATGGGATGTCGTTAATTTCCAAAGAAAGTTTGCCGTCGAAACCACTACTACCAAAGTAGAGGAAATGCGTTGGCAAACTGAAGTGAGTCGCTTTAACGTTTATCAACAACTGGCTTCTACCTACTACGCTATCTTACTTACGCAGGAATCCATTCAGCTATATACCGAAAACCTATCTGTTTCTGAAGCCATTTATACCCACACCCAAGATCAATTCCGCAGTGGGCTCGTAACCCAATCCGAATTGAATCTGGCCGAAATTAAGGTCAGACAAAATCGTAGTGCTTTGGCTTCCGCCAAAAATAACTACCAACAGTTCTATACCCAATTACAACATCAGCTCAACACGACCCAAGATATTACCATTCATGACGATCCTGATGCTTTTATTCTTGACAGTCGAACAATCGCATCCACCCA
>JABSSK010000237.1 GCA_013214265.1 Saprospiraceae bacterium
ATCTAAATTATAGCTTAAAAACACAAGTAAAAGTAAAATTATGACGTTATGAAGTAAGATAAATCATGAAAATAGTTTTGTTTGGAAATATTTTATGTCAAAATGGCAGTTATTTAAGGCAAAATTTGTATTTTTGTGCAACTTTTTTTGACTTTACATTATTATATCAAAGTCTGACATAGGAATAAAACGAACAGAAACATGTACAACGACAATCCAACGCTGAATTTTAATGATAAAACGATAGATGAAAAGAAACAAGGAGATGTTTTCTTTAAAGAGCAAATTGCAAAAAAAGATCAAGAGTTAACCAAAAAGTTCTATATAGAAAGTTATGGTTGTCAGATGAATTTTAGCGATAGTGAAATTGTGGCTTCCATTTTGGCAGAACAAGGATTTTCCTCTACTAGGAACTTGGAAGAGTCTGATTTAATTCTCATCAACACTTGTTCTATTCGTGAAAAAGCGGAAGACACCGTTCGCAAACGCCTTCGCATTTTTGATAAAGTTAAGGCCCAACGACCAGGAACCTTAGTAGGTGTCTTGGGGTGTATGGCTGAGCGCCTAAAAACAAAGTTTCTCGAAGAGGAAAAACTCGTTGATATGGTCGTAGGCCCCGATGCCTATCGTGACCTACCCAAACTAGTAGCTGGTGCGGAAGAAGGCAACAAAGGAGTGAATGTTTTTCTAAGTCGAGAAGAAACATATGCCGATATTAGCCCAATGCGTCTCGGCACCAATGGTGTATCCGCTTTTATATCCATTATGCGCGGCTGTGATAATATGTGTAGCTTTTGTGTAGTTCCTTTCACGCGGGGCCGAGAGCGCAGTCGAGATGCCTTTAGCATTGTTGCTGAAGCTACGGAACTATTCGAAAAAGGGTATCGTGAGGTAACCCTTCTAGGCCAAAATGTCGACAGCTACAAATGGGAAAACCCAGAGACGAATCAGCCGGTTTCCTTTGCACATCTGCTGGAAATGGTAGCTAAAGTACATCCTGACTTACGGATTCGTTTTTCCACTTCTCATCCAAAGGATATGACTGACGATGTGCTTCATACCATGGCTGCCTATGAAAACATCTGTAACTATATCCACCTGCCGGTACAATCAGGTAATACTCGTGTATTAGACCTAATGAA
Organism: Saprospiraceae bacterium; assembly: GCA_013214265.1. Classification (GTDB taxonomy): domain Bacteria; phylum Bacteroidota; class Bacteroidia; order Chitinophagales; family Saprospiraceae; genus DT-110. The sequence goes on from JABSSK010000237.1 coordinate 1,143, forward strand.
CCGAACGTATACCCGAGAATGGTATATGGAACGAATTGAAGCTATTCGCCGAATCATTCCCGATTGTGCAGTAAGTTCAGATATCATTGCAGGATTCTGTACGGAAACCGAAGAAGAGCATCAAGATACATTAAGTATTATGTCTTTCTCGGACTACAGCATGTCCTATATGTTTTATTACAGCGAGCGCCCTGGCACCTTAGCGGCTCGTAAATACGAAGATGATATTTCGCTAGGTGTAAAAAAGAAGCGATTACAAGAGATAATCCGCCTGCAACAACAAATTTCTTTTGAACACAATCAACGTGATATTGGCAAACGATTTAAAGTATTGATTGAAGGGGATAGCAAACGTTCTGATCAAGACTTTTGTGGCCGCAATTCACAAAATAAAATGATTGTTTTCCCTAAGCAGGAAGGCTTACTTCCTGGTCAATACACTTGGGTTGAAGTATTCGAAGCTACTTCAGCTACTCTTAAAGGAAAGATTGTACATTGATATTTTTTATGTTCTAATTTACCACCCTTTTAAACCAACTTATTCATGGCCAATTTACAAACCATCAAGCAACGATTTGGTATCGTGGGACAATCTCCCCTACTAGAGCGTGCTCTTGATACGGCTGTACGCGTGGCCAGTACGGATTTAAGTGTTCTGATTACCGGAGAGAGTGGTGTGGGGAAAGAAGTATTTTCAAAAATCATACATTCCCTTAGCCCACGAAAGCATAATAATTTTATTGCTATCAACTGTGGTGCAATTCCGGAAGGCACCATCAACAGCGAATTATTTGGGCATGAAAAAGGTGCCTTCACGGGTGCTACCTCTGATCGTAAAGGCTATTTCGAAAGCTATAATAATGGTACTATTTTTCTTGATGAAATTGGGGAAATGCCGCTCGACACGCAGGCCTTTCTGCTGCGTGTCCTTGAATCTGGCGAGTTTATCCGCGTAGGATCAAGTAAGGTACACCATACGGATATACGTATTATCGCCGCTACAAACGTAGATCTGACCGAGCGAATCCGTAAAGGTAAGTTCAGAGAAGACCTCTACTACCGACTCAATACAGTAGCAATAGCTGTACCTCCACTCCGAAAGCGAGAAGAGGATATTTATATGCTGTTTCGAAAATTTACCGTCGATTTTGCCGAAAAATATCATATCTCGCCCGTCCGACTGGATGAACAGGCACGTCAATTACTCATTACCTACAACTGGCCTGGAAATATCAGAGAACTCAAAAATGTAGCCGAAAAAGTGTCTATCCTTTCGGAAGAAAGGGACATCTCCACCAGCGATCTCGTTCGATTAGTACCTTCTATTTCCGAACGTCATCTTCCAGCCATAGCGGATAAACAATCAGAAAAACAAAACTTTCAGGAAAGGGAAATTCTTTACAAACTACTTTTTGACATGAAAAGTGACCTCAATGATCTGAAGTCACTTGTTATTGAACTCATCCGCGATAATGACTTGAATGTTCCTGACTCGGCATCCCTTAAAGCGTTACATGCACCCCACTTTGAAGCCGACATACCCAAGCCTGGCGAACCACAAGAAAGGTTCGACTCCTACCCCCCTGTCGAAGATAACCACGATGAAAGCTATACACATACCCCTGATCATACCGCAGAGCTACGACCTATGATTATCCATACCGCTGACAAAGACCAAGACGAGTATGGAAGTGTGGAAATTTTGGATGAGAACTTGTCACTCGAGTACCATGAAAAATCACTGATTCAAAAAGCCCTCAAAAAGAATAATGGTCGCAGAAGGGATGCTGCTGATGACCTTGGCATCAGTGAACGCACCCTATATCGAAAAATCAAACAGTATAATCTGCAATAAGCAGCTATAACCGTTTGAACGGAGTGCTCAATTTGATCAAAAAATACGGAGTTATGCATCGCTTATTCTTTGTAATCGGACTGTTTTTATTGGCTCAGGGATGTTATTCTTTTCGGGCAGCAACCATTGATGCACGGATACAATCTTATTTCATTCATTCCTTTGAAAGTAATGCCGTAGATGCGCTGCCTGGGTTGGAACAACGACTCACAGGCGATTTACAAGATAAAATTCGATTGAATTCACGTTTGCAGTATCAAGAAATAAACCCTGATATTGAATTCAAAGGCATCCTCGCAGGATACCAAATATCAGCCGAGGCCCCCTCAACCGGTGAACGGGTAGCAATCAACCGGCTTACTATCACACTGGCTATTGAATATATCGATAATATTACGGACGCAGAACCTTGGAAAAGGAATTTTTCTTTCTTTTACGATTACCCTTCCGGAACTGACTTTTCTAGTATTGAAGAGGAAGCTATAACCACAATTTCCGACCAGTTGATGGAAGACATTTTTAACGCCTCCTTTTCAAACTGGTAGAAAGCAACCTTTTTAGAACGATAAAGGAATACACCTGAAGTCCCAGCAATATCTTCAGGTGTATTCCTTTTCCGTGTTTATTCAACTGTATATCTAATACCAGCATAGGTCATACGGCCAAAAATAGGACCCCACACCAAAGAGCTGTCAAAATAGGGCCCGAAGGGATCATCCGCACTTAACACCGGGTTACTTTGTACTATGTTAAACAGGTTTTCCACCCCCACATAAACGGCCAATTTATCCCACCATGTTTTTGAGATTTGTACATTCGCAACCACAAAATCAGGCGACCGATCTGATAATTGGAATGGTTCCGGATTTTCTTGAGTGGAAGGTATCCTTTTTTGCCCTTGCCAATTCAGCGTAAAATCAAAAACCCAATCATCCCTGTTTGTTAGGTACCCAACATGTATAAAAGCACGATGCCGGCTAACAAATGGGCGCTCACGACGGCCATGGGCATAGTCCGTTTGTACATCATTGAATCGATAAGCGAATCGTATGTCTATATTCTTTGCTACAGCATAATCAATTTGAGCCTGCAAAGATGTAGAAAATGACTCCCCGGTCAAGTTGTAGAATCGCACCTGACGAGGTGTAGCGTCATAATCAACCACTATTTGCTGATCAAAACGAGTATGAAATCCATCAAGGGTTACGATCAGTTCACGGTTATCTAGCACAATGGTCTGTCGTAAACTCAAGCCGGTATTCCAAGCTACTTCCTGATTAAGACCATAGGGCATTTTATCATTTTCTCCCTCAATAGAAATATGTCGTGAGGAAGCCAACATACCAAGGTTTTCCGCAATAATACTGGCAGTGCGACGACCAGAACCTAATGAAAAGCGAGCAACACTATGGGTACTAAAAGCGTAGCGCAGGTGTATACGAGATGTAGTAAAAAATCCATAATTATTGTGGTGATCCCCCCGAATACCCATAACAGCAGTAAACTTATCACTGGGTTGATACGTGTATTCCCCAAAAATTCCAGGAACCACCTCATCCCTCAGAAAATAGCTTTCACTTAACCGTTCTTCGATATTATCCATCTGCAGGCTCCAACCAGTTTTTAAGTTGTGTACACCTATTTTCGTGCTATAAATAGCATTTACATAAAAGGTGCTTTGGTTAGCGTCGTAGCGACTCCCGCCAAAGGTAGCTTCCTGTTCATGTCGTATACCAGCCACTTGAAACCCTAAACTCGTGTTCGGTTTATTAGCAAATACTTTCCCGACTTTAGCCCACCCTTCGTAACGATTCGTCCATATAGAAGCTCCCCACCGAGGGGTGTTATCTGTATTTTTATCAAAATATAATTGGCCACTCACTTTATCAAACCTAGAAATTTTAGCACCTACTTGGCCAGTCCAGCCTTTAACACCTTGATATTTCCAACGATTTAAAAACGTCCATTCTGATCCGGTAGGCATGTCTAAAAAACCATCATCATTTTTGTCATTTTGACGATCCATATGCTTTCCATGAATCATTAGCCCTGTTGACATCTTATCGTTAAGTTGTATCCGTGTATTCGCATTAACTTCGACTCGACCACCTGCATTACCATACAAATTAAGATAAAACCTTTCCCCCTCTTCCGGCTTTTTTAGTTCTACATTAATCTGGCCTGTAATACCCTCAAATCCGTTAACCACAGACCCCGTACCTTTAGCCAACTGAATACTTTCTACCCATGGGCCCGGGATGTAAACTAGACCATAAATTGCTGATAATCCCCTCACATCCGGCATATTCTCCCGGGTAATTTGCAGGTTAGGACCTTTCAGTCCTACCAGTTCTAAATGCATTGCACAAGTAACCGCATCGGTAAACGAAACGTCAACAGCTGGATTCGTCTCAAAACTTTCCGCAAGCGTACAACAGGCAGCCTTCAACAATTCGTTACTACTTATATTTTGTACCAGTATGGGTTCTACAAAGGATACCTCAATGGACTTTTTACGGTAGGTAACCTCTACCCCATCCAAAGTAATACCTTGCTCCAAAATCAAATCAAGGGACGTTTCTTTATTTATTTCCAGAGTATCCGAATAATAACCTACATAACTAGCCACCAACTGGTTAGCACCTGCTGGCCTTTCTAAGGTAAATGCCCCCAATTTATCTGTAATGGCTATTTCTTTAGCATTTAACCAATACAACTGAGCACCTTCCAATGGATTAAGCACACCATCGACTTCTACAAGAATATGCCCCTGAATCTGAATCGGTACAGCTCCAGCAGGTTTACTATGTCGTTCAACAACCTCCTGGTTCCGATATCTACAGCAGGCATCCAATGCAGCATAAGCTTCATTGGAAGCTTGTCCGAGTTCTGTATCGTGGCCTATCGAAAGCATAGCATCATGTAAAACATGTTCATCCAAGCTAGTATCTGGAGAAAACACAACCAATTCTCGTTTTACCACATTCCATTCCGCAGCTTCTATACCATCAATCGCTAAAGCTGCAGCCTCAATACGCTGTTGACAGTGGCCACAAACACCATCTACAAAAAAACGCAGTTTCTTACCCCTCGGATTATGAGCAGCTGCCAAGAATGGGTCTCGATATTTACAACAACCGTGAAGATTATCATAAGCTTCGGTTGGAGCTCGCATGAGCTCTGTATCGTGGCCTACAGCAATTATATGCTCGTGAAGTTCATCGATAGAGAACTTCCTTTCCTTAACTGTAAAGGTAAGCATCCGAGTATCCACTGACCACTGGGCATCCAAAACACCCAACACTGAACCCGCAGCCCCTTCAATTCGATCCTTACACATATCACATAATCCCTTTACTAAAATAGAGTCTGTCAATATTTGTGCCCGCAATGATGTTACGGATAGGCTAGCACCTATTATTAGCACAGAAAACACGTACTTGATCATAGCATATTACCATTTGATAAATAACTAAAGTGCCCTTGCACGGCAAGGTATTTTCAAAACCACAAAAAAGTTAAGGCTATACCATTTGAGGCGGTTGCCAAATCAAGTAGGTCAAATCATAAGGCGTGATAAACACCAATCTTGGGTTCAAACGAACAGTGTATGCTGTACACGCAATCTTTTGTAATAAATTTTTTGAAAACATAAGGGGAATACAGCATATACAGGTACATTCTGTAGCACAAGGCGTCTCAGAATGATCCGTCCCTTCATTATCGCCGGAACAGCATGTGTTCTCTTCCGTAGGCTCCCCCTTATTACAAGTAAGAAGCTCTTGCTGAGCGGATACCATCTCTTCTCCATATGCTAATGCTGACAGGCAGTCATACGATTGTACCGCCATAAATAAAGCCAACAATAACAAAGTACGTACCACCATACTGCAAAGATAAGCCTGTTCTGTAAGAATGAAAAACAAATTGGATTATCCATCTAAGAAAGTCTGCCCAATCAATAGGTTATTAAAGCGAAAAATCATCCTTTTGGGTGATTCAATTTAGATGAATCAAATGCAATTTAGATCGTGTCAAAAAACCCTACATTTTTTATAACTATCCATTATGGATAAAATCAATAATCACAATTACTCTAACCATTTATCAATAATGCTTCTGTTCAAATTGGCTAATTAGTATCAGCACTTATTCCCCAACAGATAACAACCAACTTATCGATAACAAGCGGATGATACGGCAATAACATCCCTTTCAGCAAAAAAAGAATGCACCATTTTTTAATCCACAATCAATTAAACATGATGTTTCACAATAGTTTACCCTCATTTTTACTAAGTCTGATATGTATTCTTGGTGCGACCAACAGCAGCTTGGCCCAAGGCGTAAAAATAAGCCCCACCAGTGTAATCGTTGGTGTGGATACAGTGAACAACCAT
>JABSSK010000238.1 GCA_013214265.1 Saprospiraceae bacterium
TGCACAATGTACTGTAATGAGATGTATTTGACGATTATCTTGAAGTTAAAATCATATTATAGTTTTTTCATTTAATAAGTTAAGGATTTGGCTTGGCGATAATTTTCTTGATCTGAGGGCTGTTTAACCCCTTTTTGAGCAATTAAGTGACAGGTTTTCAAGCGGTTCGGTATTTCATACCCTATGTTTTTATATAAAAAGCATTTTTTTTTAGTTCTGATAATCAGATGTTTAGGAATTTAGGGGTTAATCTTTGTATGATACTATCCTTAGTCAAGACCCTTTTGACAAAGTGCTTGTTTATATAGAAACCTACGGATGAAAAAAATTGAGTTGGTCATAATTGCTTTAGCCAATCATCGAGATAAAGATAGTGATGGCTATGTAGTGGTGCTCCGAGAGCGAGATGGCCAGCGAAGGCTTTCGGTGGTTATTGGTGGGTCGGAAGCCAAATCGATTATTAGAGGTACAGAAGATTCTGATTTGGAGACCCCTATGGCCCATGATTCTTTACATTCCATTTTACATAGGTGCAAGATAGAACTCAAGGAAGTATATATTTCTCAAATAATTAATGAAGTATTCCATGCAGAGCTTCATTTTATTGAACAAGGTATGCTCACGGTTGTGGACTGCCGAACAAGTGATGCTCTTGCTCTTTCTTTGCGGGCTGGATGTCCTATTTTCACCAGCCAAGCTATTATGAATCAAGCAGGAATTTCGTGGGCAAGCACAAAAAGCAAGGAGTTACCTTTACAGTTCTCCAATTTGTCTGCTCATGATCTGGAATTGTTATTAGATGAGGCCCTTGATGCGGAAGACTTTGAGCGTGCTGCTTTTATTAGGGATGAGCTGAGAAAACGAAAAGAATAGTCATAATTTGTAATTTTGAAACAAAAAAATGTTTTCAGCAGAAACTTATCAGCGTCGACGTGCTCAGCTCATGCGGAAAGTTGAAAAAGGCGTTATTCTACTGTTGGGGAATGCGCTTAGTGCAATGAATTATGCGGATAATACCTATCGCTTTCGGCAGGATAGTAATTTTCTTTACTATATAGGACTTGACGAACCAGGCCTTGCTGCTTTATTGGATGTAGATCAAGGCGTGACTACTATTTTTGGTACGGAGTTGACACTGGATGACATTGTTTGGACAGGAGCACAGCCATCCTTAGCTGAGAAAGCTGCGTTAGCGGGTATTGACCAAACGGAAGCCTACACCCAACTTCCTGCTTTTCTGGCTGATATTACAGCAGTGCCCCGGAAAATTCACATTTTACCTCCCTATCGTCCTGAAAATAAGGTAAAGTTAAGTTCATGGTTAAATGTTTCAGCTCGTCAACTTATGCAGCTGCCATCTTCACAACTAATTCATGCCGTAGTAGATCAGCGTTTGGTTAAAGAACCGCAAGAGATCAAACAAATGGAACAGGCTCTCGACGTAACGTGTGCTATGCATATTGCGGCAATGCAACAAGCTCGGACGGGCGTAACGGAAGCCCAGTTGGCCGGGATTGTGGAAGGTATAGCCTTAGCTTCAGGCGGAGCTACGTCCTATCCGGTGATCATGACCGTTAATGGTCAGGTTTTGCACAACCATGGCCACCATAACACTTTGGGTGCTGGGCAATTGGTATTAGGTGATTTTGGGGCGGAAACCTCAATGCATTATGCAGCCGACATTACCCGCACTTTTCCAGTAGATCGTACCTTCAGTACGGTTCAAAAAGAAATTTACCAAGCGGTATTAAATGCTCAGGAGGCTGTCATTGAACAGATGCGTCCAGGTGTATTTAACTTAGCTCTGCACAAGCTAGCTACCTTGCATATGGCAAAGTCATTAAAAGAAATAGGTTTGTTGAAGGGCGATATGGAAGAAGCGGTCGAAGCAGGGGCCGTATATTTGTTTTTCCCGCATGGATTGGGTCACCCTATTGGTTTAGATGTTCATGATATGGAAGATTTGGGTGAGTCCTATGTTGGCTATACATCGGAAGTAACCCGCCCTAAAGCTTTTGGTATTAAGGCACTACGTTTTGGACGAAAGTTGCAGCCAGGATATGTTATGACTGTTGAACCAGGGTTATATTTTATTCCGGAGTTAATGGATCAATGGGAATCAGAAAAAAAGCATGCGGATTTTATTAATTATAAGGCACTTTCAGCATTTCGTTCATTCAGTGGAGTACGAATTGAAGATGATGTGCTTATTACGGCTACAGGGAAAAGAGTTTTAGGAACACCAATTCCCAAAACCATTGCTGAAGTTGAACATATTCGTGCACAAGCTATTAGTTAAGGTATGACCTTAGTTTTGTCTATACAGCGATCTCAGATATTTTTATTTTTTTATTGCCTGCTTGGTATGTATAGTGTTGCAATCAGTCAGGTGGATTCTGCTTCTGCTTGGACTGCACTGGATAAAGGGGATGCATACATTGAAGAAGAAGCATATCAAGAGGCATTACCTCTTTTTACCACGGCACTTCCATATTTTGATTCACTAGATAATCATGATCGGCATTTTCATATTCTATTCTGGCTAGGTGAGATTTATTACATTGTCGGGGATTTTCAAAAAGCGAAAGATGTTTCTTTAGATGCGGATTCCATAGCTGTTAATTTTTTAAAGCGGGAAACGCTTGATAATTATGCACAATTACTAGTTAATTTAGGTGTTTTCTATTCTGCTTTAGGGGATCTGGATATGTCTTTACAGGCATACCAGAAAGCGTTTGCGTTTTCTACCCAATATTTTGGTAGGGATAGTGAGGAAGTTGTTAATGCCTATTTCAGTTTAGGAGCTGTGTACAAACATTTGGGGCAAGTACAACGTAGTATCGCTATGACGGATACTGCTGCACAAATCGCACAAAGTATTGGATATAATGAAGGCCAAGCTGCTGCATATAACAACTTAGCGTTCATCTATAGCGAGCTAAATGATTTTTCTAAAGCTATTACCTATCAGGAAAGGGCTATGGAAATTGTAGATAACCGGGTGGATAGTGCCGTTTATCTCAATAATTTGGGTTTATACTTGTTGGAGTTGGGGGCATTAGAAAACGCGATTTCGGAAATCCAAAAGTCGCTTGACTTGAGAATGAGTATGTATCCAGCAGGACATCCATTTTTAGGGTCGACGATTTTAAATCTTGGTTCGGTCTATTTTACCAAAGGAGATTATGATTCTACACTAAGTTTGACTAATGAAATAATTGAGAATTATGACCCTCAACAGCCTGGTAATGCTTACATGTTGCAATTGGCTTTAATTCATGAAGGGTCAGTTCGTTTTATCCGAAAAGAATACCAAGCAGCTGAGGAATGTGCGCGAAAATCATTAGCCATACCAGAGAAGCGAGGTCATGCCAGTTCCTATTTTGTATTAGCAAATGCATTATTAGAGCAAGGTTTTTTGTTAGAAGCACTGCAAAACATCCAATTGGGAATTGTGCAAAATGTTACTGGTTTTTCTCCCAAAAATGATTTATCGCTGCCGGACGAGGAAATGATTGATAACTATCCAGTGCTCATTGATCTGCTCGTTTCCAAAACAAAAATCTTACAAAAGTTAGCCAAGCAATTAAAGGACAATAACTATGCACTAGAAGCTTTCAAAACAGCTCGTTATCTGGACAATTTGGTGGGTAAGGCCCGTTTATTTAAAAAGGATTATGTATCTCAGGAACTGTTAGCGGCTGATCTTCGTGATTTCTACAGTCTTGCCCTGGCAAATTGTGCAGATTTATTTTTCCTAACCAGTGACAGCTTGTATCTCCGGCAGGCTTATTACTACTCAGCAAGAAATAAAGCATTACAAATCAGTGAGCGGCTTAGTAAATCAGCTATTGATACATTGGCCGGCGTTGAACGGGCTATAGTTGCGCGGGAAAGTAGGTTGAAATCAGAAATTGATTTTATCACAAATAAGCTTAGATATCGCTCTTTTTTTTCGCCAGCCCAGGTTCTACTTTGGGATAATCAGTTACTGGCTCTGCAGCGAGACCGGGAGGCTGTACTTCAAGAACTTCAGGAAAAGGCGCCAGCTTACTTTGATCTGGTACATCAAAATAGTCTATCAACGATTGAAGATATTCAAAATGTGCTGCTACAGCCTGGGCAGGTTGTATTGGAGTACTTTATCTCCCACTCAGGGTATATTTATGTGTTCGTCATTTCGACGGAATCGGTTGCATTACGAAAACTATCGGTACCTGATGATATATCCAATCTTATTAAGACCTTACGGAATACCATCAACAATCAGTCACCTGATTTTTATGGTTATTCTTATGAAGCCTATCGTATATTTTTACAACCAATAGAAGATTTGCTATCTGATCAAGAAGAATTAGTTATTATTCCTGATGGTATTATTGGATTACTGCCTTTTGAGTTACTAATATCGGAGCCTTGGACGCAAGGGAATACCCCAGCGTATATTCTTTTTGATTATCGATTCCGGTACTTATTTACTAGTAAACAAGGGCTAGTGTCGCAAATGAAGAATAAGGAATCATCAAATGGCAAGATTTTGGGACTTGCGCCGTCTTTTTCAAAAGGGTTGGTCCATCCAGCTACGATTCGTGGAAAGGACTCTATTTATCTACCGGCATTAGCCGGTAATCAGATTGAATTGAATAACCTTAAGCGTAACTACAAAGGCACGTATTTATTTGGCCAAAATGCAATAAAAAGTGCCCTTGAAGCGGCTAATGGTTATGCTGTCCTACATATTAGTACCCATGCATTGGCAGATGATCAGTTTCCTGCTTTCTCTCATTTACTGCTGAAAAATGATCAACGGAGCGATTACGAACCGCTGTACGCTTATGAGTTATTAGAAAAGGCAATTAAAACGGACCTTATTGTTTTGAGTGCTTGTAATACTGGCTTTGGTAAACTACAAAAAGGGCAGGGTATTGCCAGCCTTGCTAGTGCTTTTGCGTACGCAGGAAGTCCCGATTTGATTATGAGCTTATGGCCTGTTCAGGATCAGACAACTCCTGAACTTATGTCTTACTTTTATAAATATCTGGAACGCGGGTTTTCTAAAGGTGAAGCATTAAGGCAAGCTAAGTTAGCGTTCTTGAATCAGGATCACCAGATATATTCTCATCCTTATTACTGGGCTTCATTTATCTACGTCGGTGATGATGAATCTGTCAATATATCTCGGAAAATGTCTTTTAAAACATACCCATTGTTGGCGAGTGTAACCTTAATACTTCTCCTTTTTATAGGTTTCAAGATTAGATCAAGGCGAGCATAGCCAGTGCATCCGACCGGTAGGGATGCTTGGGAGATCGGATTATTTCCTGCAGATGATACAAGGCTTTGTCGTATTTATGTTGGTAATAGTAGGCTAGAGTTAGATACCAAGTACATGAAGGTTTGAGTTCAGGAGAGTACATCATTGAACGCGCAATAGACAACATTTCTTCGGCTTTTCCGTACTGTTTTTCCATTAATAAAGTGATGCCGAAATACATCCTTATTTTTTGATCGGATGGGGTTACTGTAAGGTAGGCTTCAAAAAGAGGGATAGCTTTTGCGTACTGATAGTTTTCATAGGTAGCAACTGCTTTTTGCTTTTTATTTTGTATAGATGACATGCCCCTTTCTTGGCCTAAATTGGGAAGGGCTACAGGTAAGTGTGTATACCAACTTTCACTACTAATGGTATTATAAGAAGGAAGAATCGAAACAGATAAAGAAATAAAGAGAATCAAAATTGAAGCTGCTACCAACAGTTGTTTCCAAGATAAGTTTTGAATAGAGTGGTTTGGTGATTGTACAGTTTGGGCAATTCTTTTATCAATATTTCCCAAAGAAGCCGGAAGTTTTTTGGTGCGATAAAGACGCTCCAGTCCAAGCCAAGCTGCTTCTACTTCGGAACCTGGTATAAAATCAGGCCTTTTTCCGTTTTTAAGGAGATAAAGAGTTTTCCTTCTGTTAGGTAATCTATTAAAATTAGGCATGTCGAACTTAATTGGCTAATGCATTTTTTATATTCCTCTTTCCATTCTGAATATGACTCTTTACTTGATTCATTTGTAGGCTCGTACTTTCTGCAATCTCTTTATAAGAGTAACCTTCCAGATAATATAGCGAGAAACATTTCCGTTGGAGTGGTTTCAGTTGGTTTAGTGCATTTTTAATATCCTTCATGGCAGCCTGCTGCCGCTCATCATCATCATCGTACTCATCTGTCTTATGCATAAATTCGTCCCAAGAATTACTACTACGCAAAACGGTCAATTGTTTTTTTCGTTGCCTTAATATTTTAAGACAATGGTTCTTGGTTACCTGATATAACCATGCCTCGATGTTGTTAATTTCTTTTTTTCTTAACTGCGTGCTAAACGTCATATAAATTTCCATAGCTGCATCTTCGCAGTCTTGGGTGCTATTCAGATAATTTGCACAAATGCCAAGTACAAGATGGGAATATCTTTTGAAAAGGATAGGCAAGACTTGGGCATCAGCATAATCCCGATATGCTTTTGCTAGTTGTTGATCAGTTTTCTCTTTATATCTTTTTTTGGATCGCCAATTCATGTATGCTAACCAATGTAATGAAGATTTAACTCCAAGAGGAACACTTATTAGTTATGTAATTTAAATAAAAATTAGCGGGCATGCACTGACTTTAACGTATAAGGAAAGTCCGCATATATTTAATTGGGAACCGGTCGATGGAAAAAAACAAAACCATTTTCTCTGTATATTTCTTTTACATCCGGATAGGCTTCTAGTTGATGGGCACGATGCACCTTACTCACTATGTAAACATCTTTGTCGATATGGCCTTCCATTAACCATGTTTTATCAAAACTATTGGAATTGGTAACAGCAGGCTTGCGTTGGTAGAACAGGTGCGCATATGATTTAAAAGCATGCGTAATAATATAACAGTCTTCATCCTGTTTGCTTTCGTAGAAGGTAATAGCTGCTCTTTGTGAGTACCCTTCAACTCGTTTAATAAAGGAAACAAGCGTAAAAAAAATAAATATTCCCATTCCCAAATAGAGGGAAATAATACTCTGCCAGCGTTTCTGCTTACGTATCAACCCGAAGAAAACAGC
>JABSSK010000239.1 GCA_013214265.1 Saprospiraceae bacterium
TTATGCCGTTTGGAACGCTGAATACCCTCGAAAGCAATTTCGAATACGTGAACAGGCTTTACACTGCGAACTGGACCAAAGCGCTCAACCGTATTTTTGCGTACCCAAGAAGTAATTTCCCTAAATTCTTTATCGGTGAGCCCAGAATACGCTTTAGTAAATGGAACTAAATCCTCACCTTTCCAAACAGCAAAAGTGAAATCAGTAAATAAATTAGCACGGCGACCATGACCACTTTGCGCATAAATCATTACGGCATCCACAAGAAGAGGATCAACCTTCCATTTCCACCAATCGCCTCGTTTACGACCAGACTTATAAGTTGATGTCATGTGCTTGAGCATCAGTCCCTCACTTTTGAATGTCCGGGATTGTTCTCTTATGTCCCTATATGCTGACCAACTATCAGCCTTGACTTGCTCTGAGAGTAGTATAATACCTTTCGTATCGTATTGATGAAGTAACGTTTCCAGCGTTTCTCGTCTTTCTCGCATCGGCCATTCTCGAATATCTTTTCCTTCCCATTCCAAAAGGTCGTAAGCGATCATGATTACTGGAGCATTCTGCAATATCTTTTTGGTGATATTTTTTCGTCCTATCCGGGTTTGTAGAAGAGCAAAAGGTAATGGCTCCCCGTCTCGATATGGCATAATCTCCCCGTCAATCACAGTGCCATCAGGAATAATAGTTGTCACAGGTTTAAATTCAGGGAATTTATCCGTAACCAGTTCTTCTCCACGAGACCAGACAAATAACTGTTCCTCACGCACAATCAACTGACCTCGAATACCATCCCATTTACGTTCGATCAGCCAATCGGTAGTTGGGCCTAATGCTTCAGGTTTTTCTTCTAAAGCATACGCAAGATAGAATGGATAGGGACGAGAAATATCTTCCTGAGGGTTTTCTGCTAAGATTAAGTTGTCGAAGGTATGTGTATCAGGCGTCCAGTTACCCATAAGTCGGAGTGCTAGCTTGTTCTCATCAATACCAGTGTAACTCGATAGAGCCCTAACCATTAACTTTTGGGAAACCCCCATTCGAAAGCCACCTGTTATCAATTTATTGAAAACAAATCGTTCGATTTTATCTAACTGTGACCAAGCTGTATAGACTGCAGTTTTGCGTTCCTCTTCAGAAATATCTTTAAGATTACGGATATAGTCTATCCAATACGTCAACGAATATTGACTTGAGCTTTTGGGTTTCGGAAGTACTAGAGCAATGGTTTCTGCCAAATCACCAACCACATGATATGACTCTTCAAAGAGCCAACTGGGAATTTGAGCAAATTCAGCTGCCCATGTCCGGAGAAGCGTTGTGTTGACACTCCGCTTAGGGCGCCTATGCGATAAAATAGCAACTGTCCACATTTTATCGGTATCATCCGCTTCTGCAAAATATTGGGCCAAAGCGTAAACCTTGGCGTTGGTTTTGGTAGTCTGATCTAACTGAGTGAATAGCTGGGCAAATTTCTTCATACCTAATCCTGATCCGTTTCTAAAGTGTCATCTTTTTCTTCATTAGGTTCACCTTCGAATTCGGTATCCTTAGCGTAAGCATCGTATCCTTGTTCGTTCAACCATTTACTGAAAATTTGAGTATACCCATGCGTTACAATGATTCGGTCAGCACCAGTAGCCGTAATAGCTTCGTTCAAGCCTTTCCAATCTGCATGATCAGAAAGTATAAAGCCCCGATCCGCATTTCGTCTTCTTCGAGCACCTCGCAAGGTCATCCAACCACTAGCAATACCAAGAGAGTAAGGCTGGAATTTTTTTATCCATGTAGAGCCTACCGCACTGGGTGGTGCAATAACTAAAGCATTTTGAAAGGACTTTTTCTTCATACCCTGCACAACACGTAATGTTTCAGGAAGTGAAATACCTTGTAAACGAAGTATCTCATTGGTATTCTCTACTGCTCCGTGCGTTAGGATAGGACCAATGGATGTATCCAAACCGTTCATGACACGTTGTGCTTTTCCTAATGCATAACTACTTATGACACTTACTTTGCCAGCGATAGTATTAGCTCGCCACCATGTATTGATGTCAGCCATTATATTTTGCTGAGGCTGCCATTCATATACTGGCAGGCCAAAGGTGGATTCAGTAATGAAGGTGTGGCAGGGAATAGGCTCAAAAGGAGTGGCTAATCCATCATCTTCAATTTTATAATCCCCCGAAGCAACCCAGACTTCACCTTTATACTCTACCCGGATTTGAGCAGAACCAATAATATGACCTGCTGGATGAAAAGAAAAATGAACACCGTTGATGGTGCGCTTTTCTCCGTATTCTACAGTCTCTACTGAAATGGGGCCAAGTCGAAATCGTATGACAGGCTTCGCCAAGCGAGTACATAAATAGGACTTATGTCCCCATCGTGCATGATCCGCATGACCATGTGTAATCAATGCCCGATTAACAGGGCGCCAAGGGTCAATATACACATCCGCTTGGGCACAGTATATTCCACGATCAGTAAATTCCAATAAAGGCATATAACCAGATTCCAATGATTGGATTATTATCCAATAACCCAAACGGCCTTAAACACTTATTGTTTCGATCGGTTACCGACCTTCATCGTATCCCATTTTGGGCGTGTGTGGTAGGTGTCATAAATAATATCCAAACGAGTAATGAGATATGATGGGTTGAAGTGAAATATATCCACACAGCTGAATTCAACTTCATTACCGTTTTCCATGGTCCAATGATATTTAAAATATAATGCACCAGAATGATTGTCAGAATTCTCAAAAAAATGGATCGGAGTGAGAACAGATTGAGCTGTATCCTCAAATAAGGATGTATAAAAATCAGATGGGCGTATTGCACCATACAGCGGTGAATGCACCTTACCGTCATTTGCAAATAGTGACATCATCTGCTTATAGTTACTTGCAGACAATGCCATTAGATAGTTTCGCATTACTGCGGTTATACTAAGCTCCATTGAAATCCCATTGCAACTCGTTTGAAAAAGACTTCCTTTTCTTCACGTTATGGTTAAAACCGTAACGAGGACAAGTAGTTTTGGCTAATTTTTAGGCTATGTAGTAAGTCATGGTCTTTGCTATGGTCCTGTTCGACAAAAAAGTGACGCATGCCCGATAGCTTGATGTGTTGAAATATTTTTGACCAATCAATTACACCATTACCCACTTCCGTAAAATACTTTTCATCGGTAGCGTCCATATCTTTGACATGCCATAGCTCAAAACGCCCTGGATACTTTTCGAAGTAAGTCACTGGATCAACTCCTACTTTGTAGGCCCAATATATATCCATTTGGAATGTCACAAACTTTGGATCTGTATTTTCTAACAATACATCATACGGCGTTTGGCCATCTAGGGTAATAAACTCAAAATCGTGGTTGTGATAGGTCATTCGTATCCCTCGCTTTCGGCTTTGTTCACCACACTCGTTCAACAAATCTGCAATACGTTTGTAATCGTCGATTGTTTTCGGTTCGATTTCATTTAGATAACTTAATACTACGAAGTCCTGATCAATTTTTGAGAAGTCATCTAGGGCGGCACCCCAGTTCCTGACCATGGTACGTTGTTTTTGAGGTGTATTGAATCCGGTAGTCACATGGCCACTAATGATTTTGAGTCCCCGCTGGTAGCACATAGTCTGAAAATCTTTAGGCTTCATACCGTAGAACATACCTTCGTCATAACCAGCTTGCTCAATTTCAAAATAGCCCATTTCGCGAATTTTCAGCAGAGTGTTTGCGGGGTCAACCTGCATCAGTTCACGCACAGTGTATAACATAGCCCCAAAGCGGTTTAACCTCTTAGGAAAGAAAGTAGAGTGAGGTATAAAGGCAGCCGAAGCGGCTAAGCGGCTAGATTGCTGAATAAAGGACCGGCGATTCATAACGAACTATTTTTTTGTACAGTAAATCTCTTTTGTAAAAAAATAAAAATAAGGATTAAACCACAAACGGATAGTCCAAGAAATTCCCGCACTTCTTCAATGTAGGAGTGAGTGGCTTTCATTTCATCACCAATGGAGGGCATTCCTTCATCCATCCAGAGGGTAAATGTGGACCACTGCGTAACTAACGCAACTATGATCACAGCGATACCTACCACAGGAACCCATGGGTTGTAGATGTTGAATGCTGCTGCTGCACAGACGATACCACAACCACCGTAGAGTGTAATCCAGGGCCATGGGTCAACATCATTTAATTGTGCAATCATCGCAAGGGCCAAAAGTAGGCCCAGCGCAAGATATACATACTTCATAGTAAGATATTTTACTAGGGTTTACAGCGTACTAAAACTGCATGCGATAACTCAAAAGTGGTATCGTTCCTAATTGGTTTTTGATCGTAACTTCTTTTAATAATGGATCATAATATCTGAAGGCTTCATTTTTTGTATTAGCCAGATTTTGTACGTCGAGGGACAATGTGGTTGTTTTACTTGGATGATCCTTGCGGAAAAATATTCTTAAATCGATACGCGAGTAGGAAGCTAGTTGCTCGCTGAAGGCATTTTCTGTATCAAAGATGGTAGTACCCGCTAATTCTGAAGCCCTTTCATCGATTGGAGATATTCGCAATCCTCCTGATGAGGACAGCCTCAAGCTAACACCTAGGAGTCTATCGTTTTTCTTTTTTGGTGCCAGTAGCCATTCCCGACCCACAATGGCATTAGCAACGAATTGGGCATCCCATCTACTATCTCGCCAGATGCCATCGCTGCCTTGATATCGGGCATCATAAATACTAGCGGTAAGTAGGTAATACCAAGTATCTTGCGGTATTTTTTCTAAGGTTATCTCAGAACCAAAATTTTGAGCCTTCCCTTCCGTAGCCAGCGCCCCCAGTTCGAAAGTCTCAAGCAAGTTAATGGCATTGAAAGTGTTGGGACCCTCGGCGGAAATAGCCAGTTTGTCCATTTGCTGAAAATAGGTTGTCAGTGTAAATCGTTTGGTCGCATCGAATTTTTTGGTCCAACTTATACTCGACTGTTGGGTTCTGTATCCTTCCAGGCGTTGATTCGAAGCAATCTCAACTTGTACGGGCTGGCGCTGGTGTTGCCAACCATAAGCAATCTGAATTTGGCTTTCGGGTCTGACTTGCCAACTTAAAGTAGCTCGAGGTTCAATTTGGGCATCCGAATCGGACAATAAATAACCCCGTAAGCTTACTTCAGTTTGCCAGGAATTACTCAATCGAGAACGCCAAGTAGCGTAGGGCTGAATGGTCCAACGGGACATACGACCATATGCTAATTGTTGCTGATTAATGGACGCAGCTAGAAAGTCTTGCTGATAAAGCACACCTGTGCCTAACGAAAGGGACTGCCTGTTAGGTAAGGCAATTTGAACATAGCTTTGAATACTCGTTTTGGCTTGCCAATAGTCATCGTTTTCACTTCTATTAGATAATGCACCGGCATTAGGGCGAGCGAAACGGGAACCATCAAGTCCGGATAGCGCCATGGAGGTATGCCAACTTCCATTCTTGGAGAGTGGTATGGTCAGTTTTGTCCCAATAATACCAATTTGATGCTCGAAATCAATATCAAACTGATCCTTGTCTTCTTCCCAGAGGGAAGGGTCTGAATCAGAAGTGAAAATATTTTTACTGATCCCACCAAGCGCAAAAATGGAAAGAGAACCGTTGTTTTTTAATGGCGTGCTCAAATGGAGTGCGATGTCTTGAAAACTAATTTGCTCATCCCCAAGATCAAGACCAAGATCTCCAAGTAGCCCAACCGACGAGTACCGATAGTTCGTAAGAATAGAAGCACCTTTGCAGCCTAAAGGTCCTTCCGCAGCAATGTCTAAACCAATCAGCCCAACCTGAGCTGTATAATCCCAATTTTGGTCATTACCTTCCCTTAGATACATGTCGATTAGCCCGGATGAAGTATTCCCATACCTGCCTGGAATTAAGCCCCTAAAGAAGCGGGTATCTGAAAATAACTGTGCACTGATCATATTAACCCCTCCACTACTAGCTGTAGATCGATCACTCGGGGTTCCCGCGTTAGGGGTATGATTGGGATTGACTATTTCAACGCCTTGTAATCGCCAGCCCAGAGCATTTGGAGAATGGCCTCGTACGGACATTCCATTCGACTGGTCATTCGTTCCAGTAACTCCAGCATAAGCAGTAGCCAAACGAGCTGGATCGAAATAAGTAGCTGGGTACCGCAGTACGCTTTCACGGCTAATAATTTCCTGGGCTGGGACTATGGTATATACTCCTCCTGATTCCCCCGTTATGGTAACCAAAGAGAGCGCATTGGAAATAGGGTCGAGACTAAGGTTGAGATTTGACTCCTGACCAGATCGTATAATAAGATCATTAAGCTGTAAGGTGTCGTATCCTATGTATGTCACCATAACTTGGTGGCGGCCACGAACAATCTCTTTGAAGATAAAATTACCCAGCGTGTCGGTTGTTGTTCCAAATTCATTATCAAGTAAGATCGTTGCACCTACCAAAGGTTTATTTGATACCGCATCGGTAACACTCCCCCTAAGTATTTGGCTATTGTTTTGAGCATACAAGCACGGAGAGATGCTAAAAAGCAATATACACAACAGAAGATAAGGCTGACCAACAGTTGGCCAGCGTAGCATTGATTCAATCATATTCAGATTTGTAGACTTACACGAAAATAAAAGACTAATCAAGCCCTAGTATCCGTCGGTTCGATTCCTTGTCAGCGTCGCCCCCAACAAAGTCATCAAAAGCTTTCTCTGTGATGCTGATGATATGATCTTCGATAAAAGTAGCACCTTCGCGTGCACCCTGATCAGGAGACTTAATACAACATTCCCATTCTAGGACAGCCCAACTGCCGTAATCATACTGGGACAGCTTACTGAAGATACTTTGAAAATCAACTTGGCCATCACCCAAAGAACGGAATCGTCCGGCTCGTTTAATCCAAGATTGGTATCCACCATACACTCCTTGTCGGCCATCAGGGTTAAATTCACCATCTTTAACGTGGAAAGCCTTTATACGTTCGTGATAAATGTCAATGAATTGTAAATAATCCATTCCTTGTAAGATGAAGTGGCTGGGATCATAATTTATATTAGCACGGGTATGCTGATCAACGTGGTCCAAAAACATTTCAAATGAGATACCATCATGCAGGTCTTCTCCTGGATGTATTTCATAACAAAGATCAACGCCTTGCCCGTCGTAGAAATCAAGAATAGGCTTCCAGCGTTTCCCCAGTTCATTGAAACCTTCCTCGACCAGACCTTCAGGTCGTTGTGGCCACGGATAGATGTAGGGCCATAACAGTGCACCAGAAAAAGTAGGGCTAGC
>JABSSK010000024.1 GCA_013214265.1 Saprospiraceae bacterium
TCAGAAAGTTCAAGACAAAGGTCAAGTTCAAGACAAAGGTCAAGTTCAAGACAAAGGTCAAGTTCAAAAGCAAGTTCAAAAGCAAGTTCAAAAGCAAGTTCAAAAGCAAGTTCAAAAGCAAGTTCACAAGATAAATGGATCGCCATTTCCTAGCTTTGCTAGGGGCGATTTACGTGTGGCGAGGTTTGGTTGTCTGCGACATTCATTGCAATAATTTTTGTAACGTTAGCAGCCGCAAAAGAAAAAGAAGTTTAGCAGGGCGCGATGTGAGAGTTGTATTTTTTGATACTGATGATGCACGCAGATTCTGAAACTGAGTGCGTTGATGCATTTTTAAAAGCGTTATCGCTTCGCTGTATGCGCTATGCGCATTACTATTTATTCCTCACGCTAGCGTGAAAAGCCCATCTCTTTTGATTTTAGCAGTTAAGGTTACAATGTAACCGTTTGTGGCTACCCATAATTTTTGTGATTGTTAATCACCAAATGAGATTGATCTCTTATGATCACTGTTACCACGAAGCGGTCGTTTTTATGAACCAAACTCATCCCCGTTAAGGGACAGTTTAGGTACGAATGCGGACGTTAGCCTTTGTTTATCTAAGGACAACTGTTCCGACAATATAGTCTTTCACTCCTGATATACCACATAAGAGACCTTAAGTAATTGAGTTAAAACTATAGTTCGGATTAGTTTTGGATATAATTACGTTGATATGTATGAATTGCGCTGTCTTAAATTAATGCTTAAATCAGGACTATTACCTCTTAATGCAAACACATTATCAATTTCATTACTTAATGTCCTATAATCTCTAGGCATATCAATAATTTTTCCCATGTGCAAATTATTTTCCAAACGACTAGGAACCCAATGTTGCTTGTTAGGAAGACGAATACCAAGCAATGCATTCCTATCATTATTAGCGGTTTTAAGTAGACTGTAATAAATTTCCCAATCACACCACCACCGCCCACCAGTTTCCTTGCCAATAAGAATAATAGTTACAGAGGAATTTCTAATTTTTGGCTTTATATAATTATCCCTAATCGTAGTACTTTCTAAATGCCCTATATCTCTATTCTCTAATGATCTATCTGAAAAAACATTTCGATCTAAATTAAATTTAGTCCTAAAGTTATCAGCTTCAACTTGATCTAACCTGTGAGAGTAACTAACAAATACGTTTTTCATTTTTTTTTCTTCCTTTAAAGTAAAATTTTAAACATAAACGGTTTTTCTATATTTCAATTAGGTTATTAATTCCGTGCTTGTTTATCGCCTATTTATTACTAGTTATCAAATTATGCATTGCAGCCCTATATCGCATAAGGTTATGATTAACATCCTTTAAATTTAAAATAAGTTCATTGTATTCATTGAACTTCATTTGTATATCCTGAGGGGATAGGTCATCATTAACTGGATTTTCCAATTCACGCTTATACCAACGCTTGAACTTAGCTTGCCATAAAGTTAAATGAGGTCGTACACCGTTATTTAGAACATCAATCGACAATTGAATTATCCGCTCGGTATCTTGTCGCCTAAACTTTGATACAGGGACCTCTTTTATTAATTCTCTTGAAACTTTAAAGAACTCATACCATGAATCATAAATTTCCGAAATGACATCATTATTAAGATCAATTTCAAGTCCTATCTTTCTTGTACTTAATTCAACCCATATTTTATAAGCAATTTGCCTGTCAATATTATTTGGCTTCAACTTGATCTTTGCACTTCCAAGGCCCAATTCTGCTTCATCTATTTCAAAACTTTGAAACCAGAAATACTTCGTTGCTCTAACCACAAAAATACCCAATAATACAAGCAATATAGACCCGATTATCAATCCATCTATTTTGAGATTAGTCTGGAAGGTGTTATCAATAGAAAAACTAATTAACACCTCCTCCTGTAATAAGTCTTCCTTATTTGTTATCAGCACTTGTGGTAATTCTTCTTTATTAGTTATCAGCACAGGTGATAATTCACTCTTCTTTTTTTCAACCATATTTAAAATTAAAGCCTTATGTTTATAATTAATTATCAAATAAGTATTCGGCTATGTCTATGTAAAAGATATAAATAATGTATCTTTTTTTTCAATTGATCAACCACTAAACAATCTAATGATAGATATTTAAGGTCGAATGACTATATTAGGCTCGAAGTTGCTATTTACACATTAAACTTAGTATTCTTTTAGTGATCAGTTGACCTAAAGGGTAACCAATAGCTAACTTCCCCTTTGCGCTGTGATCCTAAATATTGCTAATTTCCAATAGTTAGAACATGTTTTTATAAAACGGAACATAGCGAAACACGCTTCGGAACATCTCTGTAGACTAGGTGTAATATGGGAAAGTCAATAATTTCAGGTCGCTTCAAAAATGAGCGGAACACTGCGGATCACGTTTTAGATCAAAACATTATCGTGGCTGATTTGAAATAATTAAGTCAAATAATTACCGTTACACCCTAACGGTAATTTCGATTGTTATTATCGTTACACCCTAACGTTAATTTCGATTGTGATTATCGTTACACCCTAACGTTATGTGACTGAGCATAATGTTTGAGATTATAAGTCACCGAGTGAGATTCAACTCTTATGATCACTTAGTACCACTTCGCTGAACTTTTATTGATATGAAAAAGTAGTCTCTGGATGACTGTTTTGTGCCATGAACCGTCATTCGCTTATGGATATGAAACGATCACTTTTGGCTACAACGGACATTAGGTAGTAAGCGCTAAACAGTGTTTCGGATTAGATTTTTTATCGATAACGCCTAATTATTAAGCGGACAAAAATAAGTTGGTTAAAATGTGTAGCGGAGCCTAACCAACTGTTTTTTTGTTCCGTTTGAAGTGCTTGTTAAGTTACATTTAAAAAAGATACTTAGCTTAGTATTAAGAAAAAATATCATTAAACACTTGAGTAAATAAGATAACAACAAAGATTGTAGTAATTATACTGATTAGCATAGTAAAAATAGCAGGTCCTTGAGGGTTAACCTTTTTTAACATGAAGTACTGTGAAACAACCCCTGCAATACCACCGATAGTAGGAATTAAACCTACCAAAAATGTAATTGTCGTGATAATCGCTAAAGAAGGTGGTGAAGCTCCAAAACTTGTAACTTTATTTGCAAGTAAAAGACCGCAAAACAAAATAGCTATACCAATTAATGAACCTGCAAACCCTAACTCTATTGTCATACTAATTCCTTTTAAAATTTAAAATACATTACTCTGATTGAGTAACTTAGCGTCCTATTAATTGGCTTATTATATGAATGTTTAGCTAATACCCGCACATGCAGTAAAGCGCTTAACTAGAGTTGTAACTTCTTTTTTGTTTGTGAAACTACGTTTCTCTTTGCCGAAGATACGATCTTCGCACATATCTTTAAAAGCTAAATACTTATCAGTACAAGCTCGAACACTACCACCACCACTCGCTTGGAGTGTGACATCATTGCAAAAAGCTTTTGTAAGCAAGTTAGCACCAATTTTTATTTCGTCACTGGTAACTGGTTCATTCTCCACTTTATTTAGCAAAGCTCGATAACTATCAATATTAACTTCGACGGCCTGATTGATATAATAAAAATACGCTCCCCCAGCTAAAGCGATTAAAACTAATAAATTTTTCATATACTCTCCATTGTAAGATTAATCCATTTTAAGAATTCATATAAAGCTTATTATGGAGACTTATCAGTAATGTCCATCTCATAGCTTTAATTTAATTTGAACTAATGTCCCATAATTTCAAAACTTTAGAAACTAAAATATTTTGTTTTTGTCAGAAATTGGATATTACTGAGACTTCTCAGTAATACGACACGGATAATTCATTAGAATATATATGGCAAAAAATGGGACTATAGTGCGCACTGAGTGAGCCTTATTCGTTAAGGGTGGAACGGCTGTTGATTAGCTCTTTACAGTCGGTCATAACTGCTAAAACTTGTGTTATTAACAATAACATCTTGTATTGTGATCATTACAAATAATTGAGGTATCCAGGGGCCGTTTCGAGCGAGCAATTGACATTAAGATAGCCTGACCTGTGCTAACTCATGGCGTGAAACGGGCATAACAATCCCTATTCATTTGGCTGATTCGGATGTCCTCACATCAATCGAATAGGCTTACAAAGCCAATTAGTCTTGGATTTTTTATCCGAAGTTTTAATCAGCGCCTCTTGATACAAACCATCTTGGCCCAGTCACAAATAGTCTATAAGCTGCGTAGACAGATATAGGCAGGCCAATTATCGTTATAGCGGGGACTATTAATCCCCAAACAATTGTTCCTGTCTTTCCAAACGCTCCATATCTAGGTTCATACATATAGCCTTTTACAGCTCGACAACCATGGCACTTGGTGGCACTTGAATGCAATATCGTCAAGCAATGTGGGCACTGTTCTTCATCTGGCCCAACAATTTTAGGGACAGGAGCGCCACACTTCGGGCACGCTTCAGCAGAGTCAGAAATTTCACTGTTGCAATCTTTACAGTTGATTAAAGCCATGACCATATTCCTTTTTCGTTGGTAACATTTTCATACCTCTACTAGCTTTTTATGTAGAGGCTTCAGTAATTCCTATTTAATTGATTACATATTAGCGTAGCTCAAAACCAATAAAATTTAAATTATTGATAGCTATATCTTGACCTATTTAAAAAACAAAATAGGTTTAATTATGAAGTTCAGAAATAAGTATTATGGTGTTTTAATCGAATCCTCATAATCTCATATAGTTAACATAAATTACGGGCTTATTGAACGTATTGCTGAGACACGTCAATAAGAAACCTCAAATAGTTCATTGTAACAAGTCAGGTAAAATTTCGAACAGAATCTCAGGGAGCCGCACAAATTTAGTATGATAGTATTCGTTAATTTCGGCAGCTCTGTAGCATTAGTTAGCATTTCAAACTCAGTCAAAACCTCTGCTTTTAGCGATTAGATGTCATAAGGTTATAGTTGATTTTTACGATCGCTTTGTTGGAGGAGTTGTCTTTAGTGAAACAAATACTAATGGCAAGTATACGGTAAAGTGAAATTTAATTAGTAAACGCTGGACGGCTGTTGATCGCTCTTTTCTGCCTGACAGCATAAGACAAATCAGCAAGTCGCGTCAAATATTCTCCATCCGGCCGTTGACAGCTCAGAGCTGCCGTTGGCCTTCTATTTTAAACGTTAACTATGGAGCCTAAAAGTGCTCGTTAGCAACGATAAATTTTGGTCACTGTGATACAAATATAGACATTATTCATTCTGTATATTTCTTTATCGTAGCTTTTCTTATTAAACTCTTTTATTACATGACTTATAAATATAGAATGACTGTATTAACATACAGCTTCCGCTATGTAGAGAGTATTATATTTAATGTTGTTTGATATGGAACGTCATGAACTGCTTACCGAAACCTTATGGGATCATAATATTGTTCAAAAAGAAATAATATCAATTATTGATGATATTGAACAATCATTGTTACCTAATGCATGTTGGCCTACACATCCTCTCGATGCTGAAAGTTACCCTAGAGTTGGACCTAAATGGTCTGCTTATGCAGGGGCAGCAGGAGCAATTCATGGTTTACAAATTTTAAAAAGCTACGGCTATAATGTTCGTGATTTATCACACCTACTTGAAGTTGTTCACTCATCCTTCTTAAAGTCTCCTGATGTATCAATTGAACCAGGTTTACAAATAGGTGAAATAGGTATTTTGGTGCCTCGATTATTGGCAGAACCTGATAATCAGGAAGTATCTCAATATCTTTTGAAATGTATGGAAAAAACCGTAGATCTTCCTCTTTATGAAATAACATCAGGACAAAGTGGGATGATGCATGCTGCTTTAGCTCTGTATCGTAAAACTGGTGATATCTGCTGGAAAAATATATTCATTAGAGGCGCAAAGTCTTTAATGGATAATTGGGAAGAAGATGCTGAAACAGGTGAATGGCATTGGCAAAGTCAAGTGTTTGGCCCTAAACGTCATTATTATGGAGCCTGCCACGGTATAACTGGTAACGCAAATATTCTACTACAGGGGGCTGATTTATTACCAAGTAATTATAGTGATATAATCATCAATCGAACTATTTCTACACTAAATATTTCAGCAAAAAGAGAAGCTAATTTAACTAATTGGGTTCTATGTACTAAACCAAATATTGATAAATTACTTGTACAGTGGTGTCATGGTGCCGCAGGTATTGTTACTGCAATGGCAATGACACCTAAAAATAACTCTTTAAACTCTAAATTACTCGATGAATTATTGGAAAATACGGGGGAGTTAGTTTGGCAAGCTGGTCCACTAGTAAAAGGCTCTAATATTTGTCACGGTACTTCAGGCAACGGTTACGCTTTTTTATATTTATACAAAAGAACGGGTGACTTTTTTTGGCTTGATAGAGCTAGAAAGTTTGCAATCCATGCTGTTGAGCAGTGTCAGAAAGATCGTTTACTTTATGGTCAAGGTCGATACACATTATGGACTGGTGATGCTGGTCTTGCTATTTATTTACAGCATTGTTTATATCCTGAAAATGCAGCTATTCCTGGTTTAGATTTATTTTAATATTCAACTTTAATTTAAAACCTCTATGACCGCTTTGGTGGCTCAAGAGCCTGTCAGGATAAAGATAGGTTTATGTATTCTTAACCAACAAAATTCAAATGGTAATTCGTCACATTTATTGTCAGTGAAGAAAGCTCGAACGGCTGCTATGCAGAAAAATGATAGAATAATAGAAATTACTTGAGGGGCTGTTGATCGCTCATAACGGTCTGTGAGCTTTTGATTACATTACGTTAAATTATTGGTGGACTCAAGTGTGCCAAAAGCGGTTATTCAGCTTTCCCACATTGCGGACATAAAGCATTTAGCTTGTTATATACCATTACCACCAATAAATTTTGCTATTGTGTCATTTTGACGTTCACTATCAATAAGCCATTCTACTAACCATTCAGCTTGGCGTTCATCAGTCTTGTGAATGAATTTTCCTGTTTCAGGTTCATCCACCCATTCAAACTGTTTAATAAGAACTAACGGATCTTCCGAACCTTTTGTTGCATTTGAAAATTCGAGTGCTTCTCCATATGTGTGAAATGCATAATAATAGATTTTCCCATCAAATTCATCGGGCGCTCCTTTCCAAGGACGGCACCATACTCGGTACTCTAGAATTTGATCGTAAAAATAACCACCACCGGACTTAGCTCTTGCAGGGTATTCACCAACCATATTCTTGTCTATTGAATGAGGATACATCGACAACATCTCCTTGGTATATAGACGCCTAAATAACAGGCTAAGTAATGGTTGGCTAAAATGTGTAGCGAAGCCAAACATAGCTAACTGTTACGTGTCCTAATGACGTCATAGCGTTTTGTTAGGCAGTTGTACATTCGTCGCCTTTTTACTATTTAATGCAATCCTGTATCCAGCTAACACACTGAGTGAATACAATAAAAACTCAAACAAAACCATCATTGAAAAATAGGTTACACCAATCAAATAGACCATAAGAGCAAGGGGTACTAAATAGTTGATAATAGTAAGTGCTAATATATTTAAATAATAGTTATTAGGCACCACTTTTACAAAAGCATACACGACACCTGCCGTTATAATAAAGCCTATTAGTTCTAACAACAAATAGTAGCTAAAAGGTTCATATAAGTTGTCTAATAAAAAATAGCCAAATAACAAACCTGATAAAAAATTAGGCAAAAATAAAATAATGCTAAACTTTAAAACTTTCATCCAATGCATTGATTATACTCTTACTGTATAGCCCTAATAATGAGCAAGAAATTGTAATGCTTGTGCGGCTGTTGATCTCACAACGGCCCGTGAGCTTTTGATTACATTACGTTAAATCATTGGTGGACTCAAGTGTGCTATTAGAGGATGGAATCAACGTGTTTTAATTTACTTTCTTAAATCTAAGTAAGCACGAAAATATCACTGCAATCACGATTAGAGCCAAACCTATTAATTCCATTAAAAATAAGTAAATAGCATGATTAACAACCACAATTGAGGATATGCCAACACTAATGATTGGAACCAGTTTATCTAGCTCATTATTGACTTTCAGATTATGTATAATTAGCTGTGTATCTATATCTGACTTACTTTGAAAAAAATCAAGAGTCACGCCAATTCTATATCCAGAGACACTAGTCACATCAATGTTTTTCAACTCACCTGAGGCAATAACTCCTTCGCTAGAAGATAGCTGCCAGTTCACGTTTAAGTTCTTAAGAAGCTCCTTACATGCCAAGGTAGGGCTAGTTGTACAAACTAGTTCTCCATTATCCATGACTCTATTAAAACCAAGCGATAACTCATAACGCTGATTAAATCTTGTGTTGAATACAAATTTACTTTCGCCAATTTGAGTTAAATTTAAAGATTTGCTCAGCGGGGCTTCGTTCCAATATTCTTGAAGTGAAAATATCGCCACAACGACTAAAAAAATACAAATCCATAAAGTCTTTTCAATATTTCTTAAATTAGACATATGTAATAATTCATTCAATCCCTGTAGGCTTTCGGTGTCTGCTTATCGCTCACAGCGGTCTGTGAGCTTTTGATTACATTACGTTAAATCATTGGTGGACTCAAGTATGCAAAAAGCGATTATTCAGCCACAAGGCTTTTATTTCACGTGTCCTTGTTGATTTTCTTGAGAGCTTTTCTTTGCTCTATCCTATAGGTGAGAAAGAATATTACAAAAAAACTACAACATGCAAATGCAAACAAATATATAATTTCTGTGATTTGTGCTGTTGTTTGTTTAATCAATTGTTTTGCTTTAGCTCCGGTACTAAACCTACTTTCATATTCTTTTTGATCATCCTCGGATGGTCTGTAAAGAATCTGTTTATTAGACTCATCTTTATAAAATATAGGCTGCCCAAACTCTGTATAGATAACTTTAGCTATAACTTTTCTTACTTCTGAACTGTCATTATTAAGAGCCTCTAAAGATGTGTTTTCAGGTATTAATTGAGTTTGGGTAGTTAAAAAAGTATTTGCAGTAATTAACAAATTCAATCCCACTCCTGTTGAAAACATATTTATTAAAAATATAAATAGAAAAGATAAAGCGTATTTATGCTCAATTTTAGGAAATAAACTCGTTGCAAAACCATAAGGTAATAAAACACTCAAAAGGGCAAACGAAGTCCATTGAATATACCAAAAGGAAAACACGTCAGGTAAATATAGTTTTCCCAAAAAAGGAATAACCCAAAGTAATGTACAAAATTTAGATAAATGCTTCATACCATCCCTGAAAATCTATGCCCATAATCGGCTAAATAATTGTTGGCTAAAATAGTAACGCAGCAAAAACAACCAACAGTTATGTGTTCGTTTTTAATACGATTGAGCGGCTGTTGATCGCTCTTTACAGACATTAAGCTTTTCAGATCTTTAGGTCAACTGTGCGCATAAAGTGATCATAAATATTTCTGATTGAATCTCATATATTATGGCTGAAAAACTATCTGTTCATAAAAGTGAATTTGATAGAAACCTTTTAAAAACAACCTTCTGTAAATGAGACCAATCTCAAGCATTATACGTAGTCACATTAATTGTAATTATCGTTAGCTACTAACGATAAATAAATACACTATAATATGTCTAGAATTAAAAGAAATTAACGCAAATTACGGATGGAGTAGAATAAAATGACAGCACTAAAAGAAAAAGAAAAAGAACAGGAAGCCAAGGCAGGTCGGCCAGCACGACAAGTTTCTGTTACTGATATTTGCGTACTAATTCGTTATTACAAAGAGTTGGGTTATAAAGTCGATAGACCAAACAATGATGATGAATCCTCTTTGTTCGATTACATAAGAGGTCAGCCATATATATCTACCATATCTTCATCTCAAGAAGAAGCTGAAGCCAAGCTTAAGTACTATGATGATAATGCGTCACACTTTACTGATAAACAATTGGAAGACGGTAAGAAAAGGACTCTAGATTATATTTTAAAGGATGAAGATATCATTAATAATATCCGAAATATTATTGCTGACTTAGATAACGATACCTGGACTAGAATTTTAAGTAGAAAAAGACAGGAAGAATATCGCACTAAAAATTCAAAGAAGAAAATCTCCGTTGATATTAATACTTTTTATGACCTGAAAAGCATTAAAAAAAGAAAATTTGATAATGCCTCATGGGATGATGTTTTTAGAAAGTTTATCAAGGCTAGTCGCATGATTGATAACATGAACAAAGATTTCACTGAAGATATAAACAATAATGACGATGCTCTTAAGCTGCTTAATTCACTATTTGATTAACTGAATAAGTCACTAGTATTGCTAAATTTCAAATGAACATAGGTAACAAGGAATGTCATGAAAAATATATTATTAATTTCTGCTCTATTCATCAGTTTTAATACACTGTCGGCTGATGTAAATTTTAATTGGTTGAAAAGCACATCAAATGAAAATTCTGCTTTATCCGGCACTTGTGAATATGTTGACTCAAGCAATGATATGGATTGCAACTTACGTCAAATTTCCGTTCGTAAAAAAACGGACATAGTAGATGCCAATAAAACAATTAATGAAGCCACTTTAGAACTGGATTCTAAGATAAAAGATAAAGGCATTAAAGGATATGTAAAAGAAATGCTTGGTGAAACATGTAAACAGTTGCCATTAAGTGATGAAAAAATAAATTCGCTCGGTACTGATAGAGAAGCCTATGATGTTATCGTAGATATTTGTAATGCTGCAACTAGAGATAAAATATTAAACTTCCTTACTTTAGCAGTGAAAAATGATGTTAAAACATGTAAAGTATTCGATTACGACATAGGGAATTTCTTGTTTAATCAAGTAAGTGAAATGAAGTGGGTAAGTACAAATAAACCATCCGGGCAATGTGCCGTTATAACTATTTTGACCTTAGAAAAACACCCAAAACATGACACCTTATGGAACTATTCGCAAATCAAACATTACACAAATACAGAAAGTGAATTTTGTAAAAGTCTATCTAACATAAATAAACCAATGACTTATAGTTGGGAAGGTCGTTCAAGATTAAAGATGGATTGTAAATTCATTGAATTCGGAATGTGAAGCTAACTAATACAGTAAAGTATAGCGGTAAACGTTTTCGTTTACCTGGTAAACGATTTTGTTTACCAGAGTGGTTGCACGAGCTGGTAGACTAAAGGTTAGTCGAAACCTTTATCTAAATACCTTCTGTTGATTGATACATATGCTATGAACCCCTATATATTGATAGATTTTGTAATATTAACCCTATTGACTTTATCTCTATTCAAGTTAAATTTCTATGCTTACACCAGGCAATTGCAATTTTATCAAATTCCTCTGTTTGAATTTCAACACTAAGAACTCCATGCGTAGTGTTATCTGTATTGGTTTGATAACTTACTGAAAAATCGATTGGATTGTTAATGGTGATTATTGCTGCATTGCTGTTCTCATCACTCAAACTCATTTCTTGATACATGGCGACTTCATAATTTTCATTGTCACTTTGATAAATATATTCTTTAGTGCTCATAATTTTTTATGTTCTTTTTTATTGGCATATTCCATGAGGGATTCATAACCATTTGCACCATTTTCAATCAACACTTCTTCTGCTGTCATACCACCAAAATAGCTAAGCTTTTGATATGAAAACCAGTTGTCAGCATCGTCACTATCATTAAACCAAGGCGTAATTCTCATCATGAACTTAACTTGTCGCTGATTTTTTGTGTAGTAATCTAAAGAGTCTAAGTTCATTTTTAATTGAATAGCATGAAATGTTACTAAAAAATATAGCAATACACTGATGTTTTGCACAGTGACTAAGCCATTATTTTTCAGGTGTTTTTTTTGTTATTTTATTGACTGTTTTTTGTTGTTTAATTATAGAGAAATAATGTCTTTATAATTAATATTAAATGATGTGATCAAGGTTTTATTTATTATTTATAAGTAATTATATGTAAATAAAAAACCCTATAATATATCGTAAGTCATTATTACATAAGGGTAATTTCTACTATATCAGATGTTTTGTAAAAGATCCTTTTATTCTTTTATAGTACCGCTATGTCTTTAATGTTTAGCTGTTTTTAGTCTTATAATTAGCAGCATGAAACAACGTTAGAGATGCAAAATGATTGATTTACTAATTCATAGTACGCTGCCTAATTCGCTCATTGAACCATTTGAACAGCAGTTTCTACATGGAAAAGCCACAGATGAAATATTATATGAGCAGTATCGAAGCTTATTTGAAAAACATCAGCTTGATGACTTTCAGGTACTCACCTGGTTAAAACTACTTAGCGATAATAATTGTATTTACAGCACGCTATTGCTAGCTAACTACCTCTCGCCAATCACTAACAAATATTTGGCCTTTCAGTCGCACAAGCTTAGTCATGAAGCCTTATGTATAGCGCTTAACGAGCTATCTAAAGACTTATCCAGCCCTCTGCATAATAGGATCGTTAAGTGCTATCCAGATGCCCATTGGCAAGCTTGTAAGCTCTATTTAATATACTGCAAAATGTTTTCATTAGATCAAGAACTGAAAAATTATTGCGAACTGATTTGCGATCTTTATTCAGAAAAGTTCTGGCAAAAAATAAAGAAAAATAACCCTGTTCCTTTTTAGTTAGCCCTAACGATAAAGGTTGATTATCGTTAGGGGCTAACGATAACTAACCTTTATCGATTTTTCTTGTAGTAATGCTTTTAACATTGTTTTTCGCTTAAGGGCGCTTGGTGGTTTTTTGATTGCTTTAATCAACTTCTCTTTGGTACTAACAATGTGAAGCTCCACTTCAGCACGAGTTATGGCTGTGTATAACCATGATCTATCAATGTGTCCTCCCTGTAATGCGACAAT
This sequence comes from Saprospiraceae bacterium, assembly GCA_013214265.1. Taxonomy (GTDB): domain Bacteria; phylum Bacteroidota; class Bacteroidia; order Chitinophagales; family Saprospiraceae; genus DT-110. The sequence goes on from JABSSK010000024.1 coordinate 12,970, forward strand.
AATGCGTGGAAACTGTGAGCCTTGTGCCTTATGTACGGTCATAGTATATCCAAGTTCTAAGGCGGGAATTATTTCAAAATCTGGAATCACATCAATATCATCGTCATCCATTTTTACAAGTCCAAATGTATCTTTATCACGCTCTACGGACACCAACTTTCCTAAAGAGCCGTTATTTACATCAACTGATACATTCTCTGTAAACAAGATGGGATCATCTTTTCTTAACTTAGCAAGAATCTTTTTATAAAAGTCAGGCAAAAAATCATCTTCGCTAATGATAAATGCTTGTCCATTGGGATTTACGGTTTCCTGGCAAAGTTCATTAATTGTTTTGACAAGAGCATTTGTTGAAGCAACGACCATCGTTCCTGATGGTGATCTGGCATATAATTCGGCAGACTTTTCTGCTATATCTTCAGTCGAAACTTCATGAAAATGAATTGAACCTGTCGTGAGCGACTCCGGTACAACTCCGTTTCGCACAGACTTGGAATATTCAGGAATACCTGTAGAACCGCTTTGACGCTTAACAATCTCAAGTTCGGTGAAAGGGATAACCCCAGAATTAACTACATCAGCAAGAACGTTTCCAGGGCCAATAGGAGGGAGTTGATGATGGTCACCTACCAGCAATATGCGAACGTTTGGATGGATATTAATGATGATGTGATACATCGTGGGAACGTCGAGCATACTTGCTTCATCTATGACAACAAGATATTTACCCTCTGCATCCTTAATAATAGTTTCATGTAGAAATCTAGAGATACTCGTTGCGTTGATTTGTCTTTCTCTAACGACTCCCCCGTTAGATTTATTGATGCTATCACGCATACGTCTAGCGGCACGACAGCTCAAAGCCATCGTTTTTATATTACGATTGATTGTCGTTTTATCCGGGCATAAATTTAAATTTGAGACATAACCAAGGGCTTCGTATGCGGTCAAAACGGCATGGAGTACGGTGGTTTTACCTGTACCACCGCCACCTATTATTGCGCTAATGCGACTTTCAACAGCAGTTATCACCGCATCTTTTTGTTGGTCTAATAGCGGGTATGGTGAGAGTTCGAACGCTTTTCTGCACGCCTCACTTTCATCTTCATCAAAGATTACACCATGTGAATTCATTGACAGAAAGCGCAATGCAATGACATTTTCCATCAAATAGGTTGGAGTCAGTTGATACAGTCCATCCGGGTAGATAACGTAAGCATCTTTGTCATGTGCTTTGAGAGCAGTAATAGCTAACTCTTCGATGCTAAACGCGGGTTTGCTATATGATTTGTTTAGCGAAGCAACTAACTCGCTTTGTTGCAGTGTTTTTATTAATTCTTTCAGCAACTCGTTGTATGTAGCAACTGTATGACCGCCTTTATTGCAAGTACGTATTGCTTGTGAGACAGCGGCAACCATTCTTCTTGGATCGGCAGAACTGATGTTCGGCTCAAATCCACTACGCACAAGCTTATCGACTTCGATGAACTTCATAGAGAAACAACTAGCGAGCCGATACGGGTTTTCTTCAATCATAATACGCGGATCAATCGAATATCTGTAACCGCTCTGATGAGTCCTTTGCGTATTAACAATCGGTTTAAATTCAAAAATCATTCTTTGAATGTCAATAGGAATGCCTTTTGTCATCATCCAATAAGCATACTTTAGGTTTCGATACTTTCCATACCCGTTGACTAGCGATTTAGCAGTCGCAGCAGTCACTATTCTTTCTAGCGTTTTTGTACGTCTGTGCTCCATATGTTTCAGTGTTTCAAGCTTAAACTCGACCCAGAGGGCTTTAGCTTTTCCCTCGCCTACCCCTTTGAATGCGTCTATTTCCTCGATAAATGCAACAAAAGCTTCTTTGGTCTTTGGTAATATGCAGACGCATTGCTTTGCTTTTCTTATGTCGTGATGTCGGTCTATACCGTACTTTAAGTGACTTGGTTTTTCTTCTGTGTATATTTCACCATTAACTTTCCAAACTTGACCAATTTCTGGATCAAAGACTGCTTGTAAGGGTGTTGTGGTGATAAAATAGAAATCACGTTTACTGGTTTTTTCATGTGTAGTCGGGCAAACAGGGACCCCTCTAAAGCGCATTTTACCAGATTTATAGGTTGCCAAAACTTTAGTTACGCGAATCGTAATATTTGGCATTGAATTCATGATTTCATCTCACTCAAGCGCTGATAGACTTCAGCCACTTCGCTGAAGCGCCCGTAGTTACCTTTCAGCGCCTCATTCTCTGATTCAAGCTCAAGAATGCGTTGAGTCAGTTTAGCAGCCTCCTTTTGACTTATAGAGCCTTTAGCTATGATTGGCTTTTGCTCTTGTTTTTTCTTTTGCCTTTTCTTTATTCCTAAAACTGGTTTGATTGTCAGTATTTTATCTTCCCAGAGTCTTGTTTCTAATTTGAAAAGCAATTCCTCAATATTTTTATTTTTCGTCAGGCATTGTAGAGAAAAATCACATCTTTCGTCAGAAATAAGTTCATCACACTGCGTTTTAATATCTTCTCGTTTGAGCTGCCCACCATGTCTGATGGATAGGTAATCTTGATCAGACATACTCGCCATCCAATCTTTAAATGCTTGAATACGCAAAGCACTGATTTGTTTTCCGCTTAAATTTTTAGGTTCAGTAGACATCTATTCGATCCCTTTATTATCAAGCGTGTTAACTTCATTCTTAATGCGAATAATGGTGGTGCGTGATACATCGTATTTACGTACTTGAGTGTTAACGCTATCGCCTTTATCCAAGGCTTTTCTAATTTTCACTCTGTCTTTCTTTGAAATTTTCGCGGGTCTACCCATGTGCTTGCCAGCAGCCATGGCCGCTGCTCTACCTTCCGAAGTTCTTGAAACGATCAAGTCACGCTCAAGCTGTGAAAAAACACCAATGAGCGCGACAGTGGCTTTTGAAAATGGACTGCTATTAGAAGTATCTATCACGCCATCGAGCGTTTTCAGCGTAGCGCTTTTGGCATGGATAGCATCAATAGTTGCGAGTATTGATTTTAACGAGCGACCAAGCCTGTCGAGTTTAGTAACAATGACAACATCATCTTTACGTATGTAACGAACTAAATCAGCCAGTTTTGCCTCGTTTTCATCACTAACGCCTGATTGTTTGCCATGAAAAATATCTGTGCAGCAAGCGATTTTCAGGGCTTCTAGCTGTATCGCTAAATCTTGCGATGACGAAGATACTCGTGCAAAACCAATGTTACTCATGTTTAAATGCCCTTGATTTTTTTAAAAAGGTCAGTTTTTTTAAGCTTTTCAAACCAGCCATCTTCAAGTGTGAATTCCCGAATTTTAATAGGTACACCATTGCTGTTTGTATTTCTGAATATAAAAACATAATTGCTTTTTCCCCAAGGATCTAGCCATGACTTGATGCCATAATTACATTTTAAATAATCATGCAATTGTTCTAGTGTAATCATCTGTGGCTTCTTCATAGTATTATCAAACCTAATTTGACTGCCTTGGTGAACTAAAGTTATAACTTTAGTACGACTATAGTAGATATGAACTTAAGTTATGAATTTAATTTAAGTTCATGAACTAAATTGTTGCTCTATATTTAGTTCATCCGTTATTTAACACTAAATTTATAAGCCGAGTTTGTGTTTTACTCAGGTTAATTTGGGTTTATTCGACGCAAATAGACGTTTTTGCAGACTAACGTTTTCGTTTTGCAGCTTTGTATTTGCATACTTAGCTTCAGCAAGTTCTTCTCTTATTTCTGCCAAGTCTTTTTTGTATGTTGCAATGAGATTAAGGGCATCAGACTGTGAAACCAATAGCTCACTGTTGATCAATCTATCCAGTTCCGTTTGTGTTTTAGCGATGTATTCGTCTTGATACTCTTTAAGTTCAGCCTTAATGACAGGTAGAGTTTTTCTTATCGTTGATTTGCCTGTCTTCTTCTTATTTTTATTAAGTAACTTTACTAACTTATCGTTACGAGATTTCATTTCACCTTTAACTTTAAGATGATTTTTTAAACCATCACGATTTGTATCGCTAAAAAAAGGAATATCCCGACAAACATCTGTCTGATTTAAAAGGACATCTTTTGCTGTCTTATAATCTCCCGTTTCAATTCGTTCAACAGCCTTATCATATAAATCAACGACAACATCGTACATAACCTTTGTCTTTTCAGGCTTTTTACTTGTTAGTACCCAAGCAGGATATACTTTGATTTCTGGCTCTGTTTCAGGGCGAATTTCAGGTTTATTTGTTTCATACCCTGCAAAGAAATCATCATCACTCATCACCAGCCTCCAATGCAGCTTCTAATTTTTCAATATGTTTAACCATAGCTTTAGCTTCAGCCACGATAGGGAAACTTGCAATGAGTTCACTGTTTGCAGTGGCTTTCCAACGCATTTTATTTGTTGTCATGTTCTGCTCATGCGACTTGTTATTGACACAAAAATTCGCACAACCATGGCAGAGTTTTGAGTTTGCCGATCCGGTTCTGACGAGGCTGTCTTTCACGCCACATTTTGCGAGATGGATACTATCCTTCAGTACAAAACACATACCGTAACTGTGCATCAACATTGAATGAATATTTTCATGCATTTCTTGATGAAATTCGGCTAACTCTTCTAGTGATAACATTTCAATGTTCAGACCGTGAAGAAGTTTTTCCGCAAGAACCCTGATTTTTTTGGCGGATGGTCCCACCCATTTATCACTCGGATCATTAATTAAAATGCGTTTAATTATATCTTGAGCATACTCGCGTCTCACCAGTGCGGCTTCTTCTTCATTGAGTTTGTTACGCGAATAAGCTTGTGTATGATGATCATGATGGCGAAACTCTTGTTTGAGTGCTTCTTCGACATTCCCATCGAATTTACGCAGTGCAAAGGCCATTTTTAAGTGCCTAAGATTATGGGGGACGATATCGGGGAAGGCTTCTTTAACTGACTGATGTGCTCGCTCGACAAACTGTTGATAGTATTCTTTAAGCCTCTTTCGTAAAGTTGCAAGAGCTACAGATGTTCTAGTCGTATTTGGAGTTTTAGCAGTCCAAGTCCCTCCATAGGTTGGAGCAAACAATTTCATCCCCAGCTTTTCTTTGTCAACCCAGGACAGCGAGTTAAGCAATTCAAATGTTTCTATTCCCATCGGGGATAAGCCTCGTTTAGCAATAATCCCCCCCCCTGTTTTAATGATTTTTGATTTTAATATCGCATCTTTTGTCCATACGCCATTAACATCTAGGTATTCAATTGCCTCCATCCAATCGGCACCAATACTGTGACACTCAGAAATTCGCATCGCGGTCACCGCGAGTAATATTGTCAGGCATGCGCCTTCTATTTCCCATACAAACTCATTGATCTGTTTCTGAGATTTAAATGGAAATTCAGTGAGATCTGGATCGATTTTATAAAGTGTTTTTACAAAGTTAACGCGCTGACTTTCAAGATTATTATGATCGTCAACATCCAATAATAAGTTAACTCCATTTGGCTTTAGAAAATCAGAAATATCGTTATTAAAAATACAATTTCCACTTTTCCTTGAAGAATCTATCAAACTTAGATTTAATAAGCCCTTCCTGAACGAAGTAAAGTAGCATTGCAATAGTTGGCATTGATTACTGCGGATCAGTTTGATAGCGTCAGCTAAAAGTAAGGTGGCAACAGGCATTGGCACCGTGCCATGACTGCCACCTCGTTCCCACTCAGCATAGGTTATATCAAACTGTTTTAACAAGGGGGTCATTACTTGCTGCAAAAAAGTTACTGGCAGAGAAAAGTGGGTTCCGTCTTGCTTATAACGTAAGCTATAACTTTCTCTTAAGGCAAGAACGATAGGTCTTACTGTTGCAACAGAAGCTAGAGTATCTTTTTTTACAGCCTCAGATTGAATTAAATTCACACAATCGCCAATTGTCCATTTCTTAAGTTGATTTCTGTCATGTGATTGTTCTCGCAAATAAGAAAGTATTTTTTTACTTGCTAGTAACCTTACCTTTAATGTGCCGTGAGCATAGCATAATGTGTTTCGTGCATCTTGAAAGGGAAACTCATTCAGCAACATTTCCTGTGCCCAAAGACGTTCGTACTCATTCATTTCGCTAAAGTGTAAATTTATCTTTTCATTATCAGCAATATTAATAATTACCCAGCTTTCTTGCCCCATTTTATTTATTAGTTTAAGCGGTGTTATCTCAGGCTCTGCTGATTTTTTAATTACACCGTTATTCAGTTGCTCTGGTGTGGCCATAATGTGATCTCCTAACTAGAATAAAGGGGGGTAAGGAATGGTGTATTGATCAGCAAGCGCTTTACCTTGTGCCTGAGTTTCAACGGGGAAGCGCTCAAATAAAATCGACCATTGCGCATGTTCAAATAAATGTTTCACTATTTGCTCTTCATCGTGATTCTCTTCAATGCTTTGTAGCTCAGATTCCATGTGTTTTATGTAACTCCACATCATCATTGCTGAGTTTTTATCATTGATGATTTTGATTCCAGCATCAGGATCAGCTTTATCTATTATTCCTCCGAAAATAGTCACATCATATTTTTCAGGGTTAGCGGCAATTTCATTGATAAACTTAACGACATCATTGACGGTAAATCCAGAGGGATCGTGTAGGCTTTTCTGCACTTCATCGACACTCATTAGATGGCATGAATCGAGAATACTTATCGACTCATCAGTCATCTTATTGGCAACTTGCACATTACCTTTAATGCCGTTCAAAATACGTTCTTTGGCAACACCTGCTTCTCTGTATAGAGCTACCTGCTGCTCATTGTGGGCTGTCTCTTTGGCATTTTCTGCATCCGTCATATCTTGATTTTCGGTAAAGATAATACGACTTTGGCGTATAGCGTCACTGCTCAAGTTAATTTCACTAACATTGGTTTTAGTATTGCTTAGATATGCCATATGTTTAACATATTTAGTGAATAGCCATCTGAATGCACCTTCACCGTTAAGTTCGCTATGGTATTTTAATTCCTTTTCAGCTTTTTCATAATTCATTCGAAGCAGGCTGTTTTTCGCACACAAAAAACTCATTGTAAATACTGAATTAAGACTACCGTTTCTAGCGGGGGATGCATGAAACCATTTGCCTTTTCCTTTTTTAATGTGAACTTGTGCTTCGGTCATATCATCCTTCCAGTTCGTGTAAGTCGTCATAAGTGGATCGCCAAGTTTATAGGTGATGGTTTCATGACCTTTGATTTTTCTCCTTACATTACCACCATTGCTTCGTCCCTTGAAATGCCTGATTTTCACTTCATTCACATCAACTTCATCACTATTATCAACAGTAAGAATTTTCAGTGTCTTACTTCGTTCTGATTGCTTAAAGTCTCTTAAATTCAGTCTTGTTTGATTTGACCACTGAATACAGTCTGAGGCCAGTAACCAGCTCATGACTAGACGCTCGGAATTGGTTGGCACAATCATATCAATCAAACTAAATTTAGGAATTATAACTCTCCTTGTAGTTGCTTCCCTAGCTGCAAGACAAATAGGGAGGGGAACTTTTTTTCTGCCCTTTCCAGAGGTCGAAAAATAACTTGCGTTGTAAGAGATAAGCTGCGTACTACGCTTTATAATTACATCTATATTGCTTTCGTAGTTTGTTATTTTATTAAATATGGATTTATTCTCAAGCATATTTAAACCCAATGGCTCTAGCCACATCAGTCTACTTGCTAACTCGGCAGAGAAGGTGTCGTTTTCTATTTGTTCAATTTCAGACTTGGATGGTAATAAAGCCTCATAAATTTTCGCATACATACTACTGGCCTCAAAAAAAAGAGGCAGGTCTATAGCCTTATCTTCATCTGAATCCCTAAACATTGATATGACGGGCTTACTATCTATCGACCACGTACCGTTGCTAAGTCTTTCTGTTAAAACCTCATAGATAGTCCGATTTTTATCCCATTTTATTTTACGAAAAAATAATCGTCTTTCACGCATGACATTGAGATACCATTTTGCAAACCAGCGTAAATTGGTAATTAATTGCGAATCGCTGTAAGGGCATTGGATTTCTTCACCTGTTCCATAATCTATTGAGAATAACTGAGATAAGGCTGGCCTAGGTTTTTTATCGTCTGGTTTAATTTTTGGATTAACATTATTTTTTAGATAAGGTAGCAACTTATCACCATTTTCTAGGTTAATAATTCTGGTTTTCACATTAAATTCCGTTGCCCATGCGATAGACTTTTTAAAGATAAATTGGTAACCTGACAATGAACTAGCACCCGTTCCATCCTCTGATAAATGTAGAAAAAAATCATGCATTACTGTAAAGGGTAAATCCCCAGATGTAAGTGCCAATAATTCTGACCATTTTTTTTCTTTGCCACAATTAGCATCATGATTTAGAAGGAACGAAAAAAATCGCTTAAACAAATTAATATAAGAATATTTTGAGTTATCCCCCAGCCCCCTAAAGCCATCGGTATAACAAAATGCAATGATTGCCTGACAAAACAAAGAGCTTTTAAATGCCGATGGGATTTCAAAGGTCGTATCTAAAGTAGTGCCTTCATCGGAGGTGAGCAGATTTAACTTAAAAAACACTTTATCTGGATATTGGTAAAGAGACACAGATGGCTCGGCCATGTATTGCGACAATGAGCCATATCCATCCTCATCATCGACAACCGCATCCACAGTACCTAGAACCGCTTCATCATCGATAACAGCATCCACAGTCTCTAGAACGTGAGCTTACGAGAACATAGCGCAACTTTATAAATTCGATCTGATTTAATCATTGCAACCAATTACTAAGGATGCAATATGTCAAATCAAGATCAACTATCAGTCGTCGTTACCGCCTTTGAACAATGGCGAAAAAATCGTACTAGTCAAAAAGGCTCTACACCTCAACCATTGCGTCAGCAAGCGGTGGCATTAAAAAGTCAATATTCTTCAAGTCGAATTACTATTGCTCTAAAGATCAGTGGTGGTCAATTTAAACAATGGTGTAAAGACTACCAATCACTTAATGAATCAATTGATTTTGTTCAATTACCAGTAACAGCTAGCCCCCAAATTGATGAAGTAGAAGAAGGAGCACTGAAACTCGAATTATCTTTTTCTCACGGTGAGCAATTACGGTTATCCGGTCAAATAACGCCGACATTACTTTCTACACTGATTAAGGAGATGCGAGCATGATCAAAC
>JABSSK010000240.1 GCA_013214265.1 Saprospiraceae bacterium
TTTTCATGATCAGCCACAATGAACATCTCCTCCATTTGTACCGGATATAAACAAAAAGCCATTCTATTCTTATCTCCTTTCAGTACTTTTTGCTGGATAGCCTCTAGGCCTTTTGGCCCTTCAACATAAGAAATTCGAAGATCATTCCGAACATCGACAATTCCTAATATTCCTTTTAGAATGTACTCATTCAGCAAATCTGCATCTAATATTACTGCTTCTTTTTCTAAAGGCTTCAGCACCTCCTTTTTCCATGTCAATCGGAACCATTCCTCATCAAGATACAGAAGCATCTGATGTTTTTTATGGGGCTTAAAGGCTTTAGCAATTGGTTCAATATCACAACAAGCAGATAATCGAGCCATAAAATAAATAGGTGACAGCCTGCCTAGATTTTTGATGACACGGTTGAAATCATGGATTTCTAATTCTGAGGAAGGGAAAAATGCACACAGCATTTGATCAAAGGGAGACACACAACCCCTTTGTTGATATTGAAAGGCCATAGCAGCTGACCTATGGTGGCCATCTGCAATGTAGGCATGCGGCACTTCTTCTTTAAAGAGCTCTTGAAGCTTTTGAATACCTGCTTTTTCTTCTACACACCAGACCAAATGCTTCTCTGACCCTAGAGAAATAACAAAATCAGGACGCACATTAATGGTATATTCTTTCAGAAGGGTATTGATATTATCTACATCCGGATAAAGCAAGGTCACAGGTTTTACTGTTGCTTGCCGCTGATGCAATAACTCCACCTGTTTGGCCTCTTTAACGGCCATCGTTTTTTCGTGTTTCTTTATACTCCCAGCTAAATAATCACGTATATCCGTGCAGGCTAGCAAACCGGTGAACCACCTTTTATCATTACGAATTTGATATATATACAAAGCATCCTTGGGGTAAGTATCGAACAACCCCTGATCCCTGAACTTTCGATAATCAGTCTTGACATTAGCAAGAAAGTCCTCAGCTGAAATTATCCTGGACCATACTGGGAAAGCTGCCTTAAAAGTACGAATGTGCATGTGTTACTTATCTGGTTAGCTTTAGAGATCAACGAATGTACAGAAAACCATAACTGTAAGCGGAAAAATCAGTCGAACAAAAACAACATATGCACCAAAAAGTGAAAGGGCGAGCTGCAGTGCAACTCACGCCTTTCGGATAAACTAAACCCCAGTTATATTCTTTACCAATAAAGGTTGGTTTCTTTTAATGGATAAGGTTGATTCCCTATCAGTAGCAAAATTAGAAATCTTTTTTGTTTTTACAACTGTCAATATACCAAAAATGAGTCTCACCCACAAAGACGACGATAGATTGTCTCACGATTACGTAAAATCATCAAAGAACTTATTACGACTCTATGCAAATAAAGAAAATTGTTTGGTGAACTGGAGTACAGAACTAGGCAGAACCTACACAGAAAAAAGTATAATTCGTGAACTATTGATCAAAAAGGGGGAATGGTATATTATTTTGGAGAACGGCCCAGAAATTCCACTCCGAAAAGTTATCCTTATAAAACAAAAATGAAACAAATGAAATGTCACCTTAGTAAGTATAGTTAGAGCTACTAAGGGCATTTTGATCCAATATATTGACCGACGAATGGTTATCTTCGCTCTAAATTAGAAAACAACTCTCAGGATGAGTAAAAAATACTTAATTACATCTGCACTTCCTTATGCTAACGGGGCTCTTCACCTGGGTCATCTAGCTGGTGCTTATTTGCCTGCTGATATTTATGTCCGTTACCTGCGACTCAGGGGAAAGGATGTGGTGTGGGTATGTGGATCTGATGAGCATGGAGCAGCAATTACTATTCGTGCCAAAAAAGAAGGAATTAGCCCACAAGAAATAATTGATAAATACCACGCCCTTAATAAAAGTACCTTCGAGCGGCTTGGTATTTCTTTTGACTACTACCATAGAACCTCTGCCCAATTACATCATGAAACCTCTCAGGATTTTTTTCTCGAACTTTTCCAACAAGGAGATCAATTTGATGAAAAGGTAGTTGAGCAGTACTATGATCCTAAATTTGATCAGTTCCTTGCCGACCGCTATATTCAAGGAACCTGCCCGCGTTGTAGTTATGAATCTGCCTTCGGTGACCAGTGTGAGAATTGTGGCTCAGATTTATCTCCTACAGAATTGATTAATCCAATATCAACCCTTAGTGGTGAAAAACCACAATTAAAATCAACCAAACATTGGTACTTTAAGCTTGATAATCATCAGGAATGGTTAAGAGAATGGATCAAAACAGGCCAGCTGGATGGTCAGCAATATCATAACCCCAGTAGCTGGAAAAAGCATGTACTAGGGCAATGCCTGTCTTGGTTAGATACTGGTCTTCAACCCAGAGCGATTACCCGTGATTTGTCCTGGGGTATACCTGTTCCGCTGGAAGAAGCAGACGGAAAAGTTCTTTATGTTTGGTTTGATGCCCCTATTGGATATATTTCTTCAACCCGCCAATGGGCCAAAGAAAACGGAAAAGACTGGGAATCGTACTGGAAAGGGGATGATACCCATTTGGTGCATTTTATTGGTAAGGACAATATTGTTTTCCACTGTATTGTCTTTCCAGCTATGCTAAAAGCACATGGTGGTTATAATCTTCCTATCAATGTACCCGCTAATCAATTTCTAAATTTTGAAGGACAAAAATTTTCTAAATCTAGAGGTTGGGGGATCGAACAACATGTATATCTGGAAGAATTTGAATCCCTCCCTAACAAAGAAGACGCACTACGTTATGCTTTAATTCGCATTATGCCCGAAAACAAGGATAGTGACTTCAAGTGGGATGAATTCGTAGACCATCATGACAAAGAACTAGCAGATAACTTGGGGAATCTCCTGAATCGGGTCGTTGTCTTAACGAATAAGTACTTTCAAGGCGTTACACCTGACTTATCCATTCCACTCTCAGAAAAGCACCCTGAAATACAACAGCTTATTCTGCGCATGACCAAAGAAATTGAGCAGTTCACCTTTCGACAAGCGGCTCAAACCCTCATGGAAATCTCATCAGCAGCGAATACCTACCTTCAGGATGTATCCCCTTGGGCTATCGCCAAAAAAGATCCCGACAGCCCTATTATCGCAGAATGTATGTTCTTATGCTTACAAGTTGCGGGGTACCTAAGCTTACTCGTTGAGCCTTTCATACCTTTTAGTGCCCCACGCATCCGGGCTGTTCTTGGCCTCCCCACCAGTAAAGCCGGCGATTTAGAATTAGCATTGAACAAACTTTCCAATGGGGAACCCCTTATTAAAGGAGGTCATCAGATTGGTAAACCCTCCGTACTTTTTCCAAAAATCAATGACCGTAAAGATCAATCCCGCATGATGCTGATCGAGCAACAAAAAGCAAAGTTGGCAGCTATTGAAGCATCTGAAACCAAAGCCGAACGCCCACCAATTAAAGATACTATTACGTTCGATGATTTTACCAAACTGGATCTTCGAACGGGTACCATTATGGAAGCAGAAAAAGTAAAAAAAACCGACAAACTATTACAGCTTACCATAGACCTTGGCCTGGAGACCCGAACGGTAGTATCCGGAATTGCCAAACACTACAAACCCGAAGAGACTATTGGGCAACAAGTAGTTCTCGTAGCTAACTTAGCTCCTCGAAAGCTTCGCGGAATTGAATCACAAGGGATGATCTTAATGGCAGAAGATGAAAATGGAAAACTCGTTTTTGTCCAGCCTTCTAAATCATTCGGAAACGGCTGCTTCGTTAAATAAGAAAGCACCTTCTCCATCTATTTTATATGGAGAAGGTGCTTTCTTTTTGGATACATTTTGTACCTAATTACCTCATCTTGGGCCTCTTACGCTTTGACTTCCCCCCGCGCATAGCCATTCCTCCTCCCATCCGATTGGCCGTTTTTAGCTGGCCACTATTCTGGACAGCCATATCCAGCTGTTTAATCTGATCTTTTACCGTTTGTTCCGTTACCTTGAGGCTTTTCAGTGTTTTCATATGCAACTTCGCTTGCTTCCACTTACCCTTTGTGGCAGCCAAGTTAGCTAACTGAAGCTCAATCATTGCTTTTTCATTATCCGTGGGTACCTTAACTTCCTGCGCTTTCTTCAACCATACTTCCCCTTCATCATTATTTTTCTCCGCCATAGCAATAGACCCCTTAATCATGAAAAAGTATGCTCGGTTCGTAACGTACAACAAAGAAGGCGTTAATGTAAGATTTAATCGCTTTTTGGTCGCCTCATAGTCACCTGTCTGCATGAGCTTAGCCGCAGATTGTATAGTTCCCAGCATAACATAGCCAACCAACAACACAACTCCAATCAAAAAAAACGGAAACGCATACCAAAATCCAAATTGGGCAGCTAAAATGACGCCCCCAATTAATAAAAGTGCTATTAGAGCAAAGCGCAAATAAATATTTATGACAAACATAAAAGTGAATTAATGTGAGACACAAAGGTAATGAAATTAGTGAACCTCTAAAATTAACTCGAAAAGCAAATCATCAAATACAAAAATCTGTAAATCAATACTTTAAAATAAAATAACGCTACTTAACCTACTAATTTTCAAGGATATGCACTACGAATCCTGTATTCGAATCTGATGAAATAAGGCATTAAATTGATTCATGAAAACTTCAATATTATCTAATAATCTCGCTTAAATAATCTCCTGATGCGAATAAGACATATAACCCATCCTGCTCATAATACACAACCCATTGTAATTACAGACGAAACATTAGGTCTATAATTATGCGCTACACAAGTCCGGTGTATTGCCTACTATCCAAAAGACCTTATCCATTGTTTAACGATGAATTAATTTACTAACAATTAAAAACAAGATGACAATCAATATATTTGAGCCATAAAATGTATTGCCATGACTGTATGCATCAAAACCACATATATCATTTTTCCTTTTTTTATTTCACTACTCTTAACAGGAATAGTCGTACTCCCCTGTCAAGCTCAGACGCAAAAGGAAAGGAATACGTTGTTTGCTCAATTAAATTATACCGATGTTTTAAAAGTGGAAATACAAACTGATACGGAAAACTTATTGGAAGGCGATCGCTTTACAGATGAATACCAAGCTGCCAAGTTCATGTACAAAAACCAGTCAGGTGATGACGAGGTATTTGAAATAAAACTTCGCCTTCGTGGTCGTTTTAGAAGAAAAAATTGTGCCATTCCACCCATCAAACTCAACTTTGACAAAGACGATCTAAAAGAAAGGGACTGGAAGAAAGATGATGAAATAAAACTCGTAACCCCATGTATTGATTCACCAGAAGGGCGCGACTATATCATGCGGGAGTATATTGCCTATAAAATATACCAAGAAATGAGTCCTATTCATTTCCGGGTTCAACTCATCAAACTTACCCTAAGCGACCCTAATGGCAAAAAAAAGTATAAAGGCTGGGGTATTCTGATTGAAGACGATAAAACATTAGCTAAACGATTTGACTTTGAACGTTGTGAAGAATGCTATTCCATTGATGCAGACTTATTCAACAAACAAAGCTTGGAAGCAACCGCAATATTTCAGTATTTAATAGGAAATTCCGACTGGTCAGTTATTCTGAGTAAAAACATTGAAATACTGTATCAAGTCGACGAAAAACAAGACACTACCTATTACACCGTTCCTTATGACTTCGATTTTTCCGGTATTGTTAATCCAACATATGCCACTCCAAACTATGACTATGACCTTAAATCAGTCAGAGATCGGGTATATATAAGTCCGGTAGGTGAAGAAAGTGCCAATAGTAGTATTCAGCTCCTTCTCCAGAAGAAACAAGCAATTATGGAGGTAGTAGAGAATTTCAAGTTAATGAATTCCATATCCAGACAAGATGTAATGGAATACATTGAATCATGCTTTGATAGTTTGGCCGAAGAAGGATTAAAACGCCCTAATCGATTGATTGGGAACTAGAAGGCAGGTTATCCTACAGAACTATCATTAGGCAAATTCAAATTGTTAACCTCAATTACAGAAATAATATCCCCATCAGATCCAAACCAGTATGCGAGTTCATAACATATATATATAATACCTCTATCATTCCGGTGAACACCTGTAAAAAATTCTGGCTGGAACCCTTTTTCCAAAAGGGTACAGAGTTTTAGTCCTGCCTGGGCATCTTTGGAGCAACGGAATAATAACTTTCGGTTTTTTCTAAGGATTTTATTAACCTCCAAAACGTAATTAAATTCTTTACGCCTTTTTTGGTTGTGATACGTTGCCCGACAGTAGGATGTACAAAATTTCTTATCACTCCGCCCTCGAATTGGACGTTCACATAAGGCACATACTCTTTTGGTTTTCATAAACTTCCATTTCCGGGTGCCCTTCCATAATAATTTAGGTATAAAGCAGCACGGAAGCAACCCCTACTATGTCATCTAACCAACAAGGATTGGATTACGATCTGAACAGGTCGTTACGGTTGATCAACATGAAATTAGTCTGTACATCGAGATAAGTGGCTTGAGGAAAAACTGATTTGAATCGATCTTTGTAGAACGTTAACGTATTCTCCCGGTCCCCTTCGGTTAAGGATAACCGATTGTATAACAACAAACCGTTAGGAGCAAGAGCCCCTTTCAGATTATCTAGAAAAGAAAGACTCCCAAACTTTTGAGGAATAATATCATCCAGAAAAATATCCATACAAATCAGGTCATACGGTTCAATATTTTGTTCCATAAATGTATGGGCATCAGCCTGAATACAGGTAATAGAAGATTGCAGTTGATGAAGCACATATTTATTGGCCAGATAGATCACGGAGTTGTCAATCTCTACTGCAGTATAAGAGAATGTACATTTAAAGTTACGTTCTAAAATAAGCGGAATACTTCCTAAACCCAGACCCAGTACCAATACGCGTTTGATATCTAAATCTTGAATTTTTATGGTTTGGAAAGCATCGAAAAAATTACGGTATAAATCACCGTAAGAATATACGGCATTAGCTGAGCAAAGTTGATAGCGGCCCTGCTTGAGCGCAACATATAGATGAGGATTATAATCACTTGGTGTACTTTCCAAGTGAAACTCAACGAAGTAACTCAACCACTTTTTCCACAACGGTTGTGATTGTACTTGTGGGTTATTTATCCCATTTCCGAAATTTCTGCGTTTCTTCATGGACGCGCAATAAAATCAAACGATCATCTATTCCCAGCTTCTGATTACGCCGATCCATTACCCGA
>JABSSK010000241.1 GCA_013214265.1 Saprospiraceae bacterium
ATTTACCGCATCAGGATCCGGGTTCGATATGCTTTCCGTTAGTGTCCCCGTGGATAAAGGGTAAGTTACGTTTCGTTGGCTTTCGAAATCTTCAAAGGTAAAGTCGAGTACACGTGGAGGCTCAACGACAACACTCATCTGATAGGTATTCGTACCACAAGCACCAGCATTTACATCTACGGTAATATCTCCTGCGGTAGTGCCCCAATCAACTGTGATGGAGGGCGTACCTTGCCCTGAAGTGATGGTAGCCCCTGTGGGAACACTCCAAGCGTAAGTGGCGCCAGCAAAAGGAGTAATACCATATACTTTATTCTCGTCTCCTTCATAAACCTGATTGTCTCCGGTAAGTTGCGTATTGAAGGTGCCGCTATACACCCTCACATAATCTACTTCCATCTGAGTGGGATAGTCCGATGGTGTAGGAGGTATAAAACTGGTATAAGGTGTGCCTGGCCCTCCTACAGCCACATTCAGGATAATATACCAGTCGCCCTCATCGAAAGGCCAAGGATCTACAGTACTTGCTGGCGTTACGGAGTGATATAACTGGTTGTCCACGTACCAACGAATTTCGGTTGGCTCCCACTCAATAGCGTACTCGTGAAATCCCTGGGAAAGATCCAGCCCTGCATGATATTCACGACCGTTAAACGTGTGCCCACCATTATTGTAGTGTACGGTACCGCCTATACTTTCAGGATTGGCATGTTGTGCTTCCATAATGTCGATCTCTCCCGTCGTGGGCCAACTACCATTTTCCGGTAATAGCCAAAAAGCTGGCCAGATACCTCCAGCTGACGGAAGCTTGATACGCGCTTCGATTCTACCAAATCGAGTATTGAATTTTCCTGAGGTAGTCAATTTGGCTGAAGTATACGGTTTGCCTCCAAAATCCTCTAGATTCGTAGTAATGACTAGGTTACCATTGTTGATAGTAGCATTTTCGGCCCGGTAATACTGCTCTTCGGCATTACCCCAACCACAAAGACTGGGGCATCCGTCACCAATGTCAAAGACCCACTTTGACTGATCGACAGCTGAGCCGTTAAATTCATCCTGCCAGACCAGTTCCTGACATTGTGCATTAGCATTTATCGACCACAACAAGCCTCCAAACGTAAGCACGAGTAGTAAAATAAATACAAGACTAGGTTGATTTTTCATAATTACGGTTTTAAAATTTAATTAGGTAAAAACCATTTTAACAAAGGGAAAAAATTGATATATGGGGGTTTTGATTTCATATATTCTTAAATTTCGAAACAATAAAGTATGATCTATAATATTTCACTACATCATGCCTACTACATATCCTGTAATAAATACATCAGATGTACATCAGATACCTGAAATATAGTATGTAGGGTTAGGACAGTATGTACATTCCTATTTGATGAGGGAATCTAATTGTACGATTAGTTCTTTCTCCTACATTAGAGTAACGAAACCAGATTAAGGAGTGCATAAAACGACCGATACTACCGCCCTTTGTAAAGCAATGAGTAAGAGGTTTATAATTCCCCTCAAAAACAGGACAGTGAGTTAAGTTAGATTTTAAACTATTAAATTCACTGCAATGAAAGATAGACTAAGAAGACCGTTCATTAATAAAAAGAGCTTCATTCTCGATTGGTTTTGTTTAAGTAATCCTCAAGATTACTTTGATGTCTTTTGAGAAAGAGTTGGGGTGTGGACGACAGCTTGTAATGATCTTTTTTACATTTGCTCTTCTTCGGATAAAAGTAGATGGTAGACGATTAATTAGTCATAACGGTTTCTATACTGCTTGAAGATGCGGAGCCATAAACTGAAACCGTCGGGATGCATGCTTTGCATTTCATGTAACAGCATAGACGTTTGTATAACCTGCTGCTCTGAACTTTCAGGTCTGGTTTTTTAACAGCATAGTATCTTATAGCTTCTAGTTAGTTTGGGTGTTTTTTATCCGTCAGTTGAATGGTTATGTCTCATTGGTAGATGAACTTTTCTACTCATTTTGATAACTCTTGATGATTTCAATATTCATTCTTAATAACCCCAACATTCCAATACCCAAAACAAATAGTCCAATGGAGAGATTTTCTAATTTTTCATTATTTGTGAAAAATTTACAAAAAATAGCAAAACCAAAAATTATGATAATTAATGAGCACATGTAGATCAACCATTTGCGTGCTCTTTTTTTATTCCCAAAGATGTGGTCACCAAGTTTTGTTCTTTTTCTAATATCAGCTAAAGAGGTAAAACTTAATGCAATACCTAAAAAAAGAAGACTCGTATTGTAAAGGTCTATGATCGCATCGGTGTCGAAATAGTTAAGTCCTTTAAATATTGGTTTATAACAATAAAATAAGGCTAGACCTAAAAATGGATATTGTAAAAAACTAGCATAGTGAAAGATTCTAAAAATTTTTTCCATGGACAAAAATCACTTTTTTTATAAAGTCGTGAAACCAATAATAGTCTACAGTATTAAAGATAAACTAATGATTATCGTTTCCTAATTTGATTAAATGGTCTTGAATCACTTTTCTAAAACGCAGTCGCCCTGAACCCTTATTCAGCTTTCTCTTTGACGTAGTCGTGAATCAGTAAACCAGTGTGTACTTTCCAGGTGTCATTTTTTTCAAAATCAAAGATAAGGCCATTGATCCAGAATGGTAGCATCATTGTTCCGTATAGCTTTTGTGTGGTAATTATCCGTGGTATCATTACTTATCTAAGCCGTATCATTGGCCATGTTATCATCTAAATCATCCAGCACACCCAGTAGAATAGTATGGTGCTTTTCTTTGTTCTTTTTTGTCGTTTATCCATTACCCTCTAGCGCGTCTGGAGAGAATAATAGATGAGCAGAGCCTAATTCTTCCTCGGCCTCGCAACCTGCAGACCCATCACAGAAAAATTGCACTAATGGACGAAACTTTTTGAGGAAAGGCTATATATGCACTAGAGCTGGATGGGGCAAAGCCCAAAACGCTCCGCGAGCGGTATAAAAGAGAGCATTGATCTTTCACCATTTTCACCATAAAGGATAGTGAAGGCTGTGCTTAGGAGCACGAATCTATTTACCGTATTCCCCTGAGACATGATCTGGTGCCGTCCCGCACATGCTAAGGGATCACGGTTCATTCTGCTTTCCGCCTTCCGAATTTCCCACCACTTTACGTTCGTAAAAAAAATCAACTCTTGGCCTGTTCTGCTCTTGAAAAAGAAAGATAAAATTCTTATTTGTTGTTTTGATTCAAGTCTAATTGGTAATGGGCCTAATAATGGGTCATTCATCTACAGCAATCAAATACTAAACTAAAGATTCGTGAAGCCTCCTGCTTGGCTTGTATATCTTTTATCTTCTAGGCCTCCACGGTACCCGAGAAGATGTGCTGTAGATTTGTGAATCCTAATAATAGAACCCCTATGTTTTGTTTTACCGACAAATTCCGCAAGCTGGAGCGCCCCGATGCGCTGATCCACCGCCGGGGTACTGGTAGCCCTGTCAAATTGGCTCGGCGCTTTAGAGTGCGTGCGTGTTCCCTGCACAATTACGTCAACGTCCTCAGGTACCTATACGGCTGGATTGAATTTCGCACCTATCGATGTATTTATTATTACGCGCAGCCTTTCCGGCCTTTTGGTCATAGGGAGGAGGGTACTTCGCCCCCCCCGATTTTCCACCGGTTGAGTAATTTTTTTGGCCACTGCAAGAATGTTGCAGTGAGAGAGCATATTATTACGAATATAGGTCTCGATATTTATTCACGATTAAAACTTAATGATAAGAGTAATTAAAAGTTTTTTTGCACTATTACTGATGCTTCCGTTTTTTCTTTTCTCATGCACAAACAAGGAGGACGAAGAAATGAACATCATATCCGCTAAGTTTTCTGATATCTTTACACAGATAAATAATGAAATAGATAAAGTGCTGGTCAATAAAGAGTTTTCTGAAAACGGTATTGAAGTAGTGATCCGAGAATTGGATAATGATAAAAACTTATCCTATCTGGAAGAAATTGGCGTTGATAATATCCACAACCTGAAAGTCCTAACTAAAGATTTAAATCGTCTTATAGCTAAGGCAGTGCAATACGAGCAATTAGATCAACTTAAATACATCATTTTAGAGTATTATAGAAAAGAAATTTCCGCAGACAAAAATGGGGAAAGTGTATTTTTTAGTCTGAAGAGTACACCATGCTATGATGCTTATGAAGCGACAGTAGATGTAGCGGTTCTTAGTATGTATACATGTGCCGGACAAGCTGGCCCTTCTTCGATAGAGTCGCGGTGTTCATAATAGGTATATTAGGGGAAAGAGCTGCTAGGAAAGCCTTTGAGGCATGTATGGCAGATATTTAAATAATTCAATATAATATACATTTATGAAATATAAAATTAAGTTTATACTTAGGCTCTTATTCATTCCACTAATTGCAGGGTGTCAGCATGAGGGATATTTAGATAAACAAAACCTGATCGATACGATTATCAAGGACCAGGATTTCATATCCTATATGACCGCACTTGATCAGAATACGAAACAAACCATAGCTAAAGAAGTCGATTTAGAAGCTTTGGGTCCAATACTGAGCGACATACCACATGAGTCACCTTGTGAAATACCTGAAGATGCACTGTCAGGAGTTAGAGGTGGAGTGGCTTGGATTCGGATTATTTGTCAGATTGATACGCATCTCCAAGCATTGAATAAAAAATATGATTTCGGTGGTCTTGATGATGAATTAAGAAAAAACATAAGAGACACATACAGAGATCAAATCGGTGGTCTTGATATGGATGAATTAGGAAAAAACATATTAGACACATACAGAGATCAAATCCGTTCATCCGAAAAGAACTGATATCCTGAAATCAACAGTATTGTGTTTATTATTAACGTTTGGGGTAGTAATCTTTTCTTCAGCTCAATCGTGCTCGGAAATATTTAATAGTGCTGTTACAAATGCTATTAATGAGCGTGACGTAGATTATGACCGGTTCAGCTATGGAAAGTGGTTCCGATCCCTTTGTTTCCGTGAGGCCAATGCGCGTTTTAATGCTTCTCTCGATACGGCATCTGAGGCGTATTTTACTTGCATTGAGCAGTGAATTATATGAAGTAGTCGAGATGTGATCTGACAGTTTTGGTAATTTAGAAGTGCGAATTACTAAAGATCAAAACTAGGTCACATCATGACTACATAACACAAAATAATACCTTTCACGAATAAGAATGGGCGTACACGGAGGTGCCTCCTAATGTCTTAAAATTTAAAGTCAGTAGCGATCTCAATTCTTCCTTATAGCATTTGGCATTATCGAGGAAGTTGATAATACCTTCCTTAAATTTTTAGTATGTATCGTAGTAAATCGAATTAATGACTTCTTTCCTCATTATTCTCCACAACCGCTCGATTAGGTTCAAATTCGGTGAATATGGAGGCAAAAGATGAATTCTATTCGTTGACTTTTAGCCCATTCTTGTAACATCTTATTGCGATTGTATCCGGCGTTATTGAAGGCTTCATATGCAATAAACAGAACAGATTGTCAATCAGCTTTAAGTAAGGCTAGATGTATGAGAGAAGCAAATGTAAATATTCCGTAGCCATAGAAAATCCAGGAGAAACCAACTATCATTGTACGTTATAGTAAAACGTCTATTGAGGTTGACTACTTCGTACAATCTGCTTTGGGAAGATGGAATTACGCTCCTTTTTCGTTTTTCCTTCCCAAAGGCTTGCTACCATAATAATCATTTAGTTTTCAGGCTCTAAATGTACTTACTTGTTAAAAGTACTTTTATTTTTAAGGCTATTTAATATCAATTTTAATTGTCTTTGTTTTATCTAAAGCCACTTTTGCGGTCTTGTAGTTTGGAGGGATTCCAAATATTCTCTTTTTATTGTTGGAAAAGCCAGTGTTCTTTGGAATGCCAAGAAAATTAGTATCCATTTTAGAATCATAATTGGTGTCTAAAAAACAGGCCAGAGCAAAATCTGCTTTAGGTATATTGTAAACGGTAATTCTAGTTATCCTCCCCGATACTGGTGTAATACCCATTTTATATCCGGCATAAGTTTTAAAATTTTCTTTTCCATTTATTAAACTATACCATATGATTCCTTTGTCATGTTTAGTATGAAATTCAATATTCAAATCCGTGTAGTTACTTTGAAATATAGAATCAATCCTTACTGAACCTGGGTTCATTTGATGATAACTGGCTTGTTTTTCATTAACTTTTAAATTCATCATTTTCATTGCAGAAGAGAAAAGCCTGTCATTTAAATTTATATCATACGCTTTGAATTCAACTGCGTTACGGTTGATAAGGGTATATTCAACTCTTTCTCCTTGATAAAAATCAAGATCTGCTAAAAATATTGTTTTTATATTTTCAGTATTATAAGACTTGAAATGAACTTCTAAGTTATCTATATCATAAACTATACTCCAGTAAGTCTTATAATTATCACCAGTTTCTTTTACAAGATTTAACTTTTCAAAGGCATTATTAACGGTTAAAGAATGGGTAGTCAATGAATCCCTTAAAATGCAGTATCTATCGAGACTTTTTCTTGAAGAAATATCTACATCCTTGGTCTTATTATAATATAGTAGTGATGACCTGTAGGTCGAATTAGTAACTACTTGGATTGCTCCATCTTGACGATTGATTACAACATTTCCACTTATAAATTCTATAACAGTAGAACTACCCGTTTTGTCTGCTAAAATAAAATGAATACTAGCATTTGGTTTTATAGTCAAGTCATCTACATGTTTGATGACCTCATCGATGGTAGCGTAATTATCAAGTTGATATTGTATCCATTCTAATTCTGAGATCTCTTCATTATTGTTTTCTTTATATTGGCTGTTGGACAGCCAGAGTTGCTCGATGACGAGGCCTTTTTCGTTAATTCCTCCGTACGGAAATTCCTTACCAATTTGATTAAATGTAATAGATCCATATTTTGAGGTCCACTTCGCAACATTCGAATTTCTAAAGCCATAAGCATATTTCACCTGGCCTTTTACGTTTTTTATTATATATCCTTCTCCCGAATGCCAATCAAAATTTTTTGCCAAGAGCTTATTATCATTATTATAAAAGTATGCAGAGCAAGCTGACATTTGATTGTAGAGTAAGGCGATAAATAAAATAGTCATTCTGTAAATCATGCTATTGATCTTTAATTTAAAGCCA
>JABSSK010000242.1 GCA_013214265.1 Saprospiraceae bacterium
CAAGGTTCATTACCACCAAAACCACCGCCATCACGAAAATCTTTACCCGTGATCGTCCAGGGATCATCTGGTGTTTCAATACCATTATTCAACAGAAATTCAATATTGCGAAGGCTATCAAAAGGAATACCATAATAGTCTTCTACATCAATTACGACAGTGAAGATATCACTCCCGTTATTGGTAGCCTGAACCGCACCATCGGCATCCCAACTAACGGTATGGGCAAAATTATTTGCACCAGAATGGAAACCCAGAGCTGCTACACCTGCCAAAGCATTATTAGGATCTGCTTCTGGGCAGTTCTTACTTAAATCAAAGCTTATTCTAACTTTACCCCTTGCCTTATCCACACAGGTGGACACATCACCAAATACACCAATCACGGCATCACTAGAATTCAGCTCGATTACAACTGGACAAACTTGTGCTTCTGATAATGCAAATACTAAATCAGAACAAGGCTCGACACCACCAAAACCACCGTCGCGGTCATCTTTACCCGAGTTGGTCCAGGGGTCTGACGGGTTTGCAATACCATTATTCATGACCATTATAATGTTTTCCAGGTCTGCCATTGCAACACCATAATAGGCCATAGGGTCCACCTTAACAGAAAAAATATCATTCCCGTTATTGACTGCTCGCATAGCACCTGCATCATCCCAGGCCACAACACTTGACCAATCATTAGCTCCTGAATGAAAACCTAATTCAGCAACTCCAGCCAGCAAATTACCAGGATCGGCTTCCGGGCAGTTTAAACCTAAATCAAAATCAATTCTTACGGTATTATCCGTGGTGTCAATACATGAATTGGCCGCAGTAGTTGGCCCTAAGAGAGAGACACTGGATTCTGCTTCTACTTCTGAGCAGATCGGCATATTGATGATATTGAGCACAAAATCATTACAAGGCTCATCTCCACCGAAGCCACCGCCACCTACATCGTCCCGACAACTAAAATCCCACGGGTCGCTCGAATCCGCAGAACGCATAATAAAATGAACACTTTCAATGTCAGCTAGTGCTGTACCGTAATAATCTAAAGTGTTAATTTTAATCGAGAAAATACCATTACCAATATTCGTAAAAGGCAACGTATTGGGGTCAACAAAACGTACAATAGATGACCAATTATTGATCCCCGAGTGAAAACCAAGGACATCAGCACCCGCTAACTGACCAGTAGGGTCGGCTTCCGGGCAGTTTTTACTGTAATCAAAAAAAATGGTAATTAAGTTGGAGTCAGGTTCAACGCAACTCCCGACTACTGCACCGGGAATAAGCTCTTCATCCTGCCCCCAAGCTACTATGCCAAGTAGTAGTAGCATTAAGGTAACGTAAATGTTTTTCATACTACAAGTTGATTTGAATTGAGTTTGTAATTTAGAGTGAAGAGAAATATTGGTTAGCCATTCATTTTCTAAGCTTCTAAAATCAAAATCAATCTCTGTTTAATTAAATGTATGTTTCGTTTTTCAATCGTATGTGTATTTTACTGCTGCACCAGAAAGTCAAGTGCTGGTGCCTAAAAATCTTTTGCTTTTCTGCTGTATTTATTTTTTACTTCTTTAGTTTGAAATTATCGTTTGTTGTACCGTTTGCTTGTTTGTTTGTATCGAGACAACGTAAAGTCCCTTAGCCACTGATCCCCATTGTACTTGGTGATATCCTTTTTGCTGGTTTAACCAATGTGCGGCAAAAACCTCCCGACCTATGCTATCAAATATCCGCACGGAAACCGGGCTACGCTCAGCCAATGTATATTCCAAAGTGGTTTGCCCTCGGAATGGATTTGGGTAACAATGTACTTGTACGCTGGTATTGTCATTTAGTTGTTCGACCAAGCTAACAGTTACACCCTCAACAATATTAATCAGTTGGTTAGCAGCGACCTGTGTTAATACTTGTTCTGCTCCGCCTGGCCAATAAACAATAACGCTATCTACCATAGTGGCTGCCCCTAAACCAAAATGGATAATAGTGCTATGCTGAGAAGCATGCGTCCCATATCCGCCATTCGATTCTTGCAAATACCAACGTCCATTGGCTTTAATGCGAACTTGACTACCAAAACCATCACGATTATTTACAACACCTTCCAGCTTTATTTTCAGCCACTTGTTCAGGTTTTGATTATCGTTGCGGAACAACTGGACTTTCTGAATGGTGTCCGATGTAGCTTGCCGGTTAACATTACCAACAAAAAAATCCAGATCGCCATCATTGTCAATATCCGCGTATGTAAATCCACGCCCCCAACGCACACTGGCCAGGGATGTATTCCCTTCCACTAAATCAAAATTTCCAGTACCATCATTTTCAAAACAACGGTTGGGGTTTTCTCGCGGATTAGCGATGAAAGAAGCAGCCGGAACGTAACCATTTACTACATAAAGATCGAGGTCTGCGTCATTATCCATATCGATAAAAGCAGTTCCCCATCCTGTGGCTAATAAACTATCCGTAATGTTTCCATCCGCTACCCCCATTCGCTGGGCTTCATCACTGTACGTACCATCACCATTATTGGTTAGTAGGGCATTATCGCCCAAATTGGTAATGTAGTAATCGAGATCCAGGTCATTATCATAATCACCAATAGCAACACCCATCCCGTATAAACCTACATCCATATGTGACGATACACTAACGTCGACAAAGCGGTCCTGATCATTTGACAACAAAGCATTTGGAGTAACCCATTGCCCAAAATCATTAATTATGAGAAGGTCAGGATCAAAGTCATTATCGTAGTCAGAAAAAGCAATAGCTAAGGCGCAACCGTCATCAGCCGCTAGCCATTCATCCGAGACATCGGTGAAGGTCCAGTCCCCGTTATTCAAATAAAGATGATTGGCATAACAATCGTGTTCAAACCCAACAATAGAATCCGGATTACTCGAGCTGTAAGTCAGACCATGCTTATCAATATAATGTCCAGTATAAATATCCAAGAACCCGTCCTGATTCACATCAGCCATAGCAGCAGCAAGGTTGTATGCTTCGCTATTTTCCAATCCAGTATCGTAAACCTCTCGGAAGGTTTTATTGCCGTTATTCTTCAAAATAAAGTTTGGAAAACCTTTTTGGGTAAGCAGAACAACGTCCTTAAAACCGTCGTTATTTAGGTCGCCTGTTATTACGCCTGTTGTGACGATGGAGAAAGTTCGGCCAAGTCCAGCAAAGTATCCAATTTCAGTAAACTGCCCCGTGCCGTCATTTTCATACAACACATCCCTCAACATGCCTCCCGACACCCATAAATCTTCGTCCCCATCATTATCCATATCAAAGAAAGCGGCTCCAGCTCCCATTTCATTTACCCCTTTGTAGTAATGGTCTATACCTGCCTCAAGAGTAACTTCCGAAAAGTTAATTTGAGCCAACAGGGTATCTGTGCCTACCAGATAACAGGCAAATAATAATAGCCAATGGGTATTCAATTTATTCAAAGTAGTTCCATTTAATTCATGCCATACAGCCAGCATCTAAGCCAACTTACCAGGTATCATTCTGTATTAAATTAGCATTCAATTGTATTTCCTTTTCTGGCAGGAAGAAAACCAGTTTGTAGCTTGCTTCCTCCCAGGAGTAACCTCCAATAGGTTGTTCTAAACGTTTTAGGTTGTGAAAATTATCCCCTTCCATGGACAACTCGAGGCTTCGCTCTCGATAGAGTTGATCTAATAGATCTGCTTGATCGGTATAGGTCGTTTCATCTAGGCCTGCTCTGTTTCTCAATGCATTTAAATCAGTTAGAGCCCCATCTAAATCACCGGTATTCACTTTTGATTCGGCCCTTATCAGATACATTTCGGATAAGCGCAAATAGGGTATATGCATATCGCGGTCATTGTATTTGTAGCAGGCCCAGGCTGTTCGAAAATCTTCGTGAAGTTGTTCCAGTCTCACATCGTTTTTATTTTCAGAAATAATATTCCAAAAGGACTTGGACATCGACAGTTCCACTGCAGAACTATTGATACTGAATATTTCGAACAGGCGAGTATTAGCTCTGTCTCTGGGCGTAGCCAGAAAAGTGAAAATATTCTCTGTTGTGATCACACCATTGTATAGAGGTAGAATATCTTCACTCAATAGTGCTAATTTTTTTCCTTCTACCCGACCATTTAGGATGACATCATCGGCATACGAAGCTGCAGTGGCATAATTTTTAAATTCAAAATGTACTCTGGCCAGCAAGGCTTTCACTGCCCAAATAGTTGCTCTACCCTGATTATTTTCAATACCATCCAATAGGGATTCAGCCACTTCCAAGTCTGCTAGGACCTGATCTTTGGTTTCTTCTATAGTTCCTCTTGCTGGCATATCGCCCGCTTTGTAAGGGGTGATTTGAAGTGGTACCGAGAGCCCATTCTGGGGTTGTGCAAAAAAGCGGTTCAACACAAAAAAGCACAACCCTCTAATGAAGTGTGCTTCGCCTAGTAGACGTGTTTTTTCGGCTGTAATTTGCTGGTTGGGTTCGGGTATATCTGGGATAGCAGTAATGATTTGATTACTCAGATCAATGGCCCGATAAGACATACTCCAAAAGTAGTTAGAGATATTGAATAGGTCGGTCCAGGCTTGATGGCGCAAGGCTTCCTGATAGTTGGAATTCCCTAAAGTATTGATTTCAAAAACATTATTTGCCAAGCATTCTGCGAACACAATTTGTCGCTCCACCCAATCATTATGTAACGTACTGTAAGCACCATTTATACCTGCCTCGATACCTTCAATATTGTCAAAAGCAACTGCACTGGAGAGGCTAGTCTCAGGCTCTAAATCAATGAAGTCACTACATGACCAAAGCCCAAAAACACAAATGATGAGTGTAAGCTTGTATTGATTTTTCATGTGTTTATGATTTAACCCTAAACAAGATAGGAGGAAGGAAAAGGAGCATCCATTTCTGCTATCCGATTGGTTTTGGTAAATTTTTAGAATGATACATTTAAGCCAAAAGAAACACTCTTCGCCTGCGGGCTTGGCAACCATGACTTCCCTTGTGATACGTTTCCGGCACCATCTCGGTTATATTCAGGGTCCCAGCCCGGGTAGTCCGTGAAGGTGGCGAGGTTCGTTCCTTTCACAAATACTCTGGCACTGCTCAATTTCAATCTTTGCAGTAAGCTCGAAGGAAAATTAAAGCCGATGGTCACGTCGCGCAACCGAACGAAATCGGCACTTCGCATAAATCGGCTGGAGTTGTTTCTAGCTGGTACCCAGGTAAGTCTTTGCATATGTGTTTGGTCACCTTGTGCTTGCCAACGGTCTACTGCATCTGCCCACATGTTCCACCCATAGCCAAACCCAGTATACTGATATTGTTGTTCCTCGTTAGCCATATCATGGCCTGCTGCGAAGGTGAATAAGAAACTGAGGTCAAAATTCTTAAAGGAAAAGCTATTGGTCAGTCCTCCAGTCCAAACAGGCGTCGGGTTGCCAATAAATTTCTGATCGTTAGGGTCGTATATATTCGTGACTTCCCCAAAACGGTTAACATACAGATTGTCGCCTCCTCTAATCTGAATCTCTTCTTGCGAATTGGTTTCTGGGTTTGTGACGAGCGCGGTATAATCGGATTCCGCGATACCTGCCCACTCTACAGTAAACCTTGCACCTACAGGGTAACCAACTCCAACTGCACCTAGCCCAAAGAATTGGCCTGGAATGAACGCTCTGCCCCCAAGATCCGTAATTTCATTTCTGTTGTAAGCCAGATTCAGGTTGGTAGACCACTTGAACTTACCCGTTATATTTCGAGTGGTAAGTGAAAAATCAAAACCTTTATTCTCAAGTGACCCAACATTACTAGTTACTCTTTCTACACCTGACAGAGCGGAGACATCCACTTCAGTCAGTAGATTAGAAGTCTTTTTAAGGTAAAAATCTACTCCTGCTTCTAGTCGTCCTTCCCACAGACCTAAATCTAGACCTACATCATACTGTTCAGTTGATTCCCAGCCCAGGTTTTGGTTATCAATTTCCTGAACAATAATTCCCGGTAGGTCAACATAATTGCTGGAAGCAAAAGACCCGAAATATTCAAAATTGCCAATCTCAGCATTTCCTGTTTGCCCATAACTTGCTCGTAGCTTCAAGAATGTCAAAGTAGAATTACCCTGCAGGAAGTCTTCATCCGAAACGATCCAGCCCAACGAAACGGCTGGGAACGTTCCCCAACGGTTACTGCTGCCAAAACGAGAAGATCCATCCCTTCGTACACTCACACTCAAAAGGTACTTTTCATTATACCGATAATTCAAGCGACCTAGGTAGGAAAGAAAAGCAAATTGTGATGTCGCAATATTTGCTGTTTGAATAGCGGCATTTTCCGGGTTTTTTAAAGCTGGATTGGCAAAGGTTTCTCCATTTATAATATTGGTATAAAAGTTATTATCCGTTGCATTCATTCCTGCCAACAGATCCACAGCATGTTTACCAAATACCTTGGAGTACGATAGGGTATTATTGATATTCCAGTTGATACTCTCCGATAATACTGCAGTAGCAATAGCATTGGGCTCAATGATAGCTGAACGGTAGTACCGTTCCCGCTTGTAAATATTATTGATTCCAAATTCAGAACGGAAAGAAAAATCCTCCAAAAAATTAATTTGAGCGTAGATGTTACCCAAAACAGAAGTTCCTTTCTGATTCATTTCGGTATTGGCTAATTCTGCCGCTACATTATACCCTGATTGTGCGTTAAAATAAGTTCCATCTTCATTAAAAACAGGCCAGAAAGGCATAGACTGACTTTGGGCAGAACCCAAACCCCCTGCCCATGAAATGGGGATTATATCGTTATCTGTAACGGTGTAAGCCATTCTCGCACCCATGGAAATATTCTGGGTCGGCTTATGATCGAGGTTGACACGAGCATTATAACGTTGGAAATTATTCCCCACAAAAATACCTTGTTCATCGCGATAGGTACCACCGATATAAAAAGTCGTTTTCGCATTACCCCCCGAAGCGGCAAGACTGGCCTCTTTGAATTGGCCATCTTGTAAAGCATAATCAAGCCAGTTCGTATTGGTATTTTCTGCTACCTCCTTGGTCAGGCCAGTCGGCAACAAACTAGCCAACATATATTCAAAAGCGTTAGCTGTACTATACAGGTTATCATTTCTGGGGGAATCATCAACCTGCGCAGCCGA
>JABSSK010000243.1 GCA_013214265.1 Saprospiraceae bacterium
GGGCCTCCAAGATACCCACACCCGTAAAATCTGTATCCCATTGTACATAAGTAAATGCTTCACCGTTGAAAGGAACTGGGTCCGTTGCCAGGGGATATAGCCAATGGAACCGATCAGGAGCTTGTGAACCATAGGCTAAACTAAACCCTTGTGTCGCACCAGCAGGCAAATTGGCAGAAACTAATAATTGATATATACCTGCCTCCGCATTTTGGAGGGTAAATACTTCCACATTATTTAAGCTATCCCTGCCGCGGCGAGCTGTCAAGTCAGAAATATTTGTAAATGGAATAGTCCAAGGACGTAAGGTATCCCCAACTGGCGTCACCACTTGTAAATCCAAATCGTGCACCAACAGCTTTTCCATCTCATCCGAAGCAGGAGGATCAATCCAGGCCAATGCAATCCGTATTTGTTCCGTCGATTCAGGCACGAGCCAGTTTTCGGTGTAGGTATCTTTTCCCGTAAGGGAAGATTCTTTAAAACGCTCTTCCATTATTACCTGAACAGCTGCAAATGCATCGAGCGATCCAAAACCCGATTGATAGTCAGGTCCTGGTTCATCAATATCTTTTGCCGATTGAATAAGTGCCGCTTTGAGTAATGCTGCCGAAGGATATGTACCATACTGATCCAGATATGCATGTTGCAGTAATGCACACACTCCAGAAGTCAGTGCTGCAGCATTTGACGATCCGAATAATGCAAAAGTTACCAAGTCGGGTTTGATACGACCATCGAGAGTGGGTCCGCGAGAAGAAAAAAGCTGGATGCGCTCAATGGTATCAATTGCGCCAATTATTATTGGATTCTTGGCTTGTTTCATAGATCCCGTGAGATTGGCTCCTCCATTAATTTGCCCTAAAGAGGTCTCGCCATTTCCCACTCCATTATTACCGGATGAAAACACATGTAAAAGACGAGATTCTTCGAACATGGACTGATCAAAAGCGATAGATTGATGGTTATAGGACACCGCATTGGTATCTCCATAAGAATGATTCTGTAGAAAAATATCATTTTGGCGGTAAACATTTAAAGGATCTGGTATCCGCCCCATCAGATTCGATGACGATATTAAAGCACCATAGGCCACACCTAAGCCACGTATGGACGTATTGCCTGCTCCAGCTATTACAGTCGCCATATTGGTTGCATGCTTAGCTGAAACCCTACTGGTCAAACCGACATCCAAATATCGACCTAATAAATCAGCATCCATCGTATCAAATGCTTCTTCTTGTATCGACACCCTAATTCCTGATCCATCCAGCCAAGGATATGCCTGGTGTATCCGATTGATTCCAATAAGAGAAAGATCAAGGTCAATTACGGTTCCTTCCGTTCCAACACCTGATGAATCCTGCCCAAAAACAGAAATTCCAAAGACAAACGAGAGAAGTAATACCGTACTGATAAGTTTTGAAACCATGGAAAATTATTTTCCAAAATATACGAGGAAGAGATATTTTATAGGTAACAGGGAAATATTTATAATAAAAAAATAGGAAATCATTTTTCATTTTCTGTTTTTTTCAATATACTAGCATTTGTTACGAAATTAAGTGACTACCTACCTTCCCGACGGTCAAAAAGTATAAGAAAAATTTTAGTGAACTATCCTCTGCTGGTTTAAGAATTCAATCCTCTTGACATGCACAAATAACCAGCTTACATGCTAATTAGAAGATTTTAATTGTAGAACCCTAAATCATTTACATCTGTTATGTTGTGTGCACGCGCCACACAGCCTGAAATACGTTTTTTAAAATTTAATCACAAGAGAGTATGAAAAAGCAGACCTTGACCAAGCTACTGCTTGGGCTAAGCCTGAGCGTTGTGTTCTTAAACTCCTGCCAAAAGGATAAGGATTTAACAGCAACTGATCAGCCAGTAATCACGGAGGAAATCAAATCAAACTTTGAAGAATTGGGTTTTGATATCTCTGACATTGAATTAGTTACAGATAATAATCCTTTGACTGGTGAATCCGAAACTAAATTCCTCCTCGAGCAGGATATTATGATTTCTGAGGAACAAATGAGAGAAATGTTGGCAAGTGAAATCTTCCACGAAGGCGCTGTAGGTGAGCAATACAGGACCTTTAATCTTGTTAGTTCTCCTCAAACCATCAATGTCATTGGATACACAGGTGGTAGTAATGCCCTCACATCCAAAATGAGAACAGCTTTACGATGGGCTGTAAACAACTATAATCGGTTGAATATCGGTCTTAACTTCACCCTAACCTTTGGTACTAACTATCAGCCTTACGATATCGTTGTATATCGCACGCAGGGTGGTGCCGGTGGTTCTGCTGGTTTCCCTAGCGGGGGTGCACCTTATAAGTTTGTACAGATTTTTTCAGGTTTGAATAGTTATAACACCAATATTGTTGAACACGTGATTACCCATGAAATGGGACACTGTCTGGGACTTCGTCATACCGATTACTTCAATCGGTCTTTGAGCTGCGGCACAGGAGGAAATGAAGGAAGCGCAGGGATTGGTGCAGTTTACATTCCTGGTACACCTTCCGGGTTTGATCCTAATTCTATTATGTTATCCTGCTTTAGTTCAGACGAGGACGGAGAGTTTGGGTTTTATGATGAAGTGGCCCTTGAATATTTATACTAATTAATAATTGAGGTGAAACGCTGGGAATGTCATTGCAAAAATGATGTACTTCTTAGTCGTATTAATTACCTTAAGACTATAAAAGAACTCAGTCGGAGCGCGTACCGGCTGGGTTTTTTATTTATATAAAACCCTTTTAACACTAAACGTACCGAACGAGGAATTCGGCTTATATTTTTCATTTTCATATGGCTGATCTGGCGATCTATCTTTTTGCGTTCCGTTAGAAGAATCGGAATCTCAACTCGATAAAGAAGATATGAATAATGTAATGAGCTCCCTGTAAAAACGTAGTCTTTGCACACCTTAAGCGAACGCCATTCCTCATTTATCCAATGAATTGTACGCCAGTGAATGGGTAGGTCAATCTGAAACCTTCAATAATAGTCCATATACTCCTACCGATCCGGATTGGTTATCTCCTGTATAAACCATTCCTGACCTAAGCGGTCAATCTCATTATTTAAAATCTTGAACGGAAGTAACCAATCCCTACTCTCCGCATGAACAAGTCGATTGACTCTTTCATAACAAGCCTTCATCAAGGCTGACCTCCTGGGGACTTTTATAAAGTTCCCAACAACAGAAAGTATATCATGGGTACGAATGAAGTAGTAATGCTCAGATGGTAATGGCTGTAAACACGTAACATCCAGATCAGACCACCAGCCACCATATTCGTAAAATACTTTGAAACGAAAACGAATTGAGGCTTAATTTCTCCAGAACTCCTTCCGGTTTACACTAGCAAAAATACACCAATGATCAAACCAGTACTTTTGCATATTCACCTCCACTGGGGCGATTACCAATGGGTAGTTTGGAGAGATATTGAAGACCTAAAAAACGAAATACCTCCAACAAACCATAGTGCTTTTTCACGCATATAAAAGGGCCTTGACAAACAGTTTGTCAAGGCCCTTTTGATGAAAGCTATGCCGTGTGTCAACGGATTAAAGCCATTTATTTATCAAACCGCCATAACTTTAGGCTGCCCTACATGTTCTAAAATTAAATCCGCTACCGCCTGGATCCAACGCGGATCATTATTCAGACTAGGCACCAAGTCTACCTTTTCACCCCCCATTTCCTCAAACTCTTCCTGATACTCATAGCTAATTTCAATGATGGTTTCGAGGCAATCCGCTACGAAAGCAGGTGAAAATACAAGCAGGCGCTTACCACCATGCTCAGCCGTTTCTTCAATCTCATCAATGGTATAAGGCTGCACCCATTTTTCTGGACCTAATCGGCTCTGAAATGACGTAACGTATTGATCCGGTGACAGCTCTAGCTTAGCTGCAATCGCTTGCGTAGTTGCGTGACATTGCGCAGAGTAACAAAATTGATTGACCGAAGTGAGGTTATGGCAGCAATTTTCTGCTTTGGTACAATGATTGAAATCATCTGCTCTGCGCAATTGGCGCTCGGGAAGTCCGTGATAGCTAAAAATGATTTTATCATAACTATCTAAATCAAATTGACGAGCATTATCCGCAAATATGTCAATCATTGGATCATAATCGTAATATGAATTGATCATTTGCACATTAGGAATGATCTGTTGTTGGCGTAAAAGACGCATGACTTCATCGTGCACGGATCCAGTGGTCGCAGAAGCATATTGCGGAAATAAAGGAAAAACAATGATATCCGTAACCTTAGCTTTCATAAGGCGATTCAAAGCATATCCAATCGACGGATTTTGATACCGCATCGCCAGTTCTACAACATAATCCGGACCCAAAATTTCCTGAACTCCCGCTGCTACGTCTTCTCCGTACGCTTTCAAGGGGGAACCACGCTCAGTCCACAGTTTTTTGTAAAGCTTGGAAGAACTGCCAGATCGGATCGGCGCAATAATTCCTCTTACCAAGAGGTTACGAGGTAACCAAGGATAATCAATAACCCTGGGATCCAAAAGGAACTGTTGTAAATACCGCGCTACTGAGCCTCGACTCGGATCATCAGGCGTACCCAGATTTACAATAAGAATACCTTTTTTTCCAACTAAAGCCATATTCGTTTATGTTTGTAATAGCGTAACAGACAGATGACAAGGTGGTTGAAATGATTCGTAAATAAAGTGTCAAATCAGTGAAATCATACTACTTTTACGGACCCCCACTCGCTTTTGCAAAAATAATAAAGCTTTAAACTTGAAAAAACCATTGATCCTGGTAACCAATGATGATGGTATTGCAGCCCCCGGTATTCGTTCCCTAGTCGAAACAGCTCGAGAAATTGGCGAAGTCGTTGTTGTCGCTCCCGACTCCCCTCAGTCTGGTATGGGACATGCCATCACGATTACGGACCCCCTACGCTTACGCAAAGTTCGCATCTTTGATGGTATTGAAAGCTATGAGTGCTCAGGAACTCCAGCAGATTGTGTGAAATTAGCCAAAAATATAGTCCTTAAAGATCGACATATTGACCTGTGTGTTTCAGGTATTAACCATGGCTCCAATGCATCCCTAAATATTATCTATTCAGGAACCCTTTCCGCTGCAATGGAAGCCTCCCTAACCAACATACCATCCATTGGATTTTCTCTTTTGGACTTTTCCTTTAGTGCTGATTTTAAAGCCTCATCCTCTTACGTATCGGCTATCATGCGCTACGTTTTAACAAATGGGATGGCAGACGGCAGCCTGATAAATGTTAATATTCCAAACCTCCCAACCGAAGAAATAAAAGGCTTTCGGATATGCCGTCAAGCTAATGCCCGGTGGGTAGAAGATTATAAAGAAGCTAAGGATCCACACGGGCAGCCCTACTATTGGCTAACCGGAAGCTTCGTCAACAATGACCACTCCGATGACACCGATGTCTGGGCTCTGGAAAATGGATATATCTCCGTGGTACCATCCATGCATGACCTTACCAACTACCCAGCAATAGAAAGTATGAAAGACATCAATAATATCACGCTACCTCAATAATTATGCTCAAAAGAAATCAAATCTGGGTCGGACTAATAATTGGACTGCTTATTCCTTTTGTTGGGTATGCCCTACTATTGGTCATTCTGGAAGAAATTCATGCCGCAGGATATTTACAAGGTGGCCAAGGGGTATTTATTTTTAGAAAAAGAACCATTTTACTCATGGCTATATGCCTAAATCTGATTCCCTTCAGTTTCTTTCAGCGTATTAGACACCCAAAATCGATGCGCGGCGTTCTGAGTGCAACCTTAATCTATAGCCTAGTTTGGATTATCATTTTTGGATCATCGGTAATAGGGTAACCTGCCCAACCAATAATTCTGATTTATGCGGTACTATATCATTGCCGGTGAAGCTTCCGGAGATTTGCACGGATCAAATCTAATGAAACAAATTCAAACCCAAGACCCTCATGCAGAATTCCGATTCTGGGGAGGCGATCTCATGCAAGCCGTTGGGGGTACCTTAGTCAAACATTATGCCGACCTCGCTTTTATGGGATTTGTGGAAGTGGTTCGCAACCTACGGACCATTTTACGCAACATGGCTTTCTGCAAACAAGATATTGAAACCTATCAACCCGATGCCCTCATCCTGATCGATTATCCCGGATTCAACCTGCGAATAGCCAAATGGGCCAAACCTAAAGGGCTGCAGGTACTCTATTACATCTCACCTCAGATCTGGGCCTGGAACGCTAAGCGTGTCCATGATATTAAAGCCAATGTCGATGAAATGTATGTGATCTTACCATTTGAAAAAGCATTTTATCAAAACTATAATATGGATGTTCAATTCGTAGGACATCCACTCCTCGATGTCATCGATACATACCAATCCCCTGAATCATTTTTGACGGACAATAACCTCCATACCAAAAAACGTATTATCGCACTGCTGCCCGGTTCCAGAAAGCAAGAAATTGCGAAAGTCCTACCCATTATGCTTTCGGTTGTCAAGGATTTTCCTAGCTACCAATTTGTTCTCGCAGGTGCACCTTCTATCCCTACTTCTTTCTATCAGCAAATACTCAAACAGGCCAACGTAACATTACCCATAATTTCCGATCAAACTTATCCTTTGCTTTCTCATGCGTATGCCGCTCTGGTTACTAGTGGAACAGCTACCCTCGAAACAGCACTTTTTGAAGTACCCGAAGTCGTTTGCTACAAAGGGAGCCCGATCTCTTACGAAATTGCCAAACGCGTTATTCGAGTGAAATACATCTCACTCGTTAATCTCATCGTTGATCGTCTGCTCGTACATGAACTCATCCAAAAAGACTTCAACCCTCAGAACCTTCACAAGGAGTTAAATCGAATATTACAACCCAACACACGAAAAGAAATCCAATCTGGATTTCTCGAGCTAAAGGAAAAACTTGGCCATGCTGGCGCTTCTAAACGAGCAGCCCAGCATATGGTCCAGAAGATAACGTGATCGTTCGCTTTCCTGGCGTTCGCTTTCCCGTCGTTCGCTTTCCTGATCGTTCGCTTTCCTGATCGTTCGCTTTCCTGTCGTTCGCTTTCCTGATCGTTCGCTTT
>JABSSK010000244.1 GCA_013214265.1 Saprospiraceae bacterium
GTTTCCAGAAAACGCCGATCAGTTGGAGTTGAACTTGAATACATTCCTAAACGGAGTTGTTTTAAATGCTTCCGTTTTCTATCGCCAAACTAACGATGTTATTGAAAGTTACTTGTCCGTAATTGACGATGGTGTATCCTACACTACCTATCAGAATATTGGCACCGCCAAGACCACAGGGTTCAATTTGTTTAGCAGTGGTACAATCGCTAAAAAACTACAAGTGCGTGGTGGTATTAATCTGGAAAATTACCAAAGTGAAGGAACTATTCGCGGAGAGCGTCTCACCAATGATGTTTGGATCTGGGGTGGTAACCTAAGCTTTACATATTCTTTACCCAAGAATTTCAAACTTGAAATCAATGGATTCTATCGCTCTCCAAGAGCATCACTTCAAGGTACACGTGCATCCTATCGCCGAATTAGCTTCGGAGCTAGAAAAGAATTCTGGGAAAAAAGAGCAAGTCTAGGCTTAGTACTCAGCCAACCGTTTCAGGAGTTCCTAGAATTTGAAAACGAACTCCAAGGGCCAACCTTTACACAACGTAGTACAAACGCGTTCCAGTCAAGGAACCTCGCCCTTAGCTTTAGCTATCGATTCGGAAAACTTGACTTTAATAATCAACGTAACCGTCCAGGACGCTCAAGAATTAATAATAACGATACCAAAGGAGGACAAAGTAATAGCGAATTCAACTAGCACTTGTTCCATCTCGTACAAAAGCCGCCAGAAATCACTTGCGTTTCTGGCGGCTTTTTTTGTTCTATTTCATAAACAAGCCTCTTTTTTAAAAAAAAACTGAGTAGTATAACCGCCATACTTTTGTACTTTAACATTTTAAAATATTTTATCTGTTTAATTATTCCCTTTATGAAAAAGTTTTTAGTCTCCCTTTTAATGTTCATTATTTGGTGGTCATCCCCAGTTGAAGCCCAGATTACACTAAATGCAACCGATTTCCCACAAATTGGAGATCAATTTAAAGTTGCAAATGATACTACAAGTATGCTATTGCCTGGCTCTAGTGGAGAAAATCAAGTATGGGATTTTAGAAGCCTTGTCATTCAAGATTCTTTTTTCACCACCGTACTCGACCCGATACAAACACCATTTGCCGATTCATTCCCAACCGCAAATCAGTCAACTCTAAATATCAACGGCACGGATACATCTTACAGCTTTTTGCTCCTCACTCAGGAAAGGCTAGTCCAATTGGGGTTTGCCACTTCCCTTTCTCCAGGGGATTCAACTGGAACAGATCCACAACCTGATAATGGTCCTATTAAAATCGATCGCCAAGTATTGATCGCCCAGTTTCCTACTACTTTTGGAAGCACTTTTCAAGATACCAGCGAAATTGCTCTGTCTATAACTGACGACGGAGGAACTTTAATTCTCAGGCTATCCATTATCAGAAGTTCAACAATTGATGCTTGGGGTACAGTACAGCTACCTCAGGGTGATTTCGATGCCCTCAGAGAGCAAATCATCACTACAACCATTGATAGTATATTCATTGATTTAGGTATCCCGGATGAGGAACCCATATTTTTTGGAGGAAATCTTAGTATTGATACCGCATATTCCTTTTTAGCCAAAGAATCAAAAGGTTTGCTTATTCAGTTTAGCCCAAAGTTCATATCAGACCAAGACACTACGAGTACTTCACCTTTCATGATATCTTACGCCCTAGTTGAAGAAGTGGAAACCGGTGAGGCTCCGGTAGCTGATTTTCTTTTTGCCGTTGGCGAGTCAACAGGAATGATTGACTTCACTGACCAGTCCGCTAATGAACCAACAAATTGGTCTTGGAATTTCGGAGACGGCATGGGCACTAGTACCGATCAGAACCCGTCTTACACCTACCAAACCTCAGGCGACTTCAGCGTTTGCTTAACGGCTTCAAATGAATTTGGAAGCAATGAAACCTGCCAGACGGTTTCCATCGTACTTACGGATTTGAAAGGCCTACCTGTGGGGACTTCATTCCGTTTATCCTCTAATCCTTTCGGTGACCATTTAGTCGTTCAACTCACGAACTGGAACCAGCAACCGGCTACATTACGTATTTTCAATATTAATGGCCAAGAAATGTTCCAGTCAACTTTGCGTGACCAATTGGAAATAGATGCAGGGCAATGGGCAGCAGGTACTTATATCTACCAGCTTTCTGATCAAGGCCAAGTTTTAAAAACTGGTAGAATACTCCGCCAGTAAAATAACTTAACCACAAATAAAAAGCCCCTTCCTTTTTTAAGGAAGGGGCTTTTTATTTATTCCTGCTTTTTGACGACCGGAATCCTAATCTGAGACGGATATTCCTTGGAATGATGAATCTGATTTTTGGCAACCACACCTACTGATTCATTATAATTGGGGCCACCCGTATTTAAATTACGATCAAACCTAGGAAAATTGCTACTGGAAATTTCAATCCGCAAGCTATGCCCTTCTTTAAAGTAATTGGAGGTATTCATCGGACTAAGTTCTAGTTTATACACTTCACCCTCAGTCATAAACACTTCGCTGTCATAGCCCTCTCTGTATCGTGCTCGTAAGATAGTTTCGTCAAGATTATAAGCTCTTCCATCAGGATATACATCTATCAGCTTTATTGTAAAGTCGGTATCTTTTGCATCAGATGAAACGTAAAGTGTTGTTTCAATAGGACCACTAACTTCAGTACCTGAAGTAAATGGATCGGTCGTATACACCAAGATATCCTGCCTCGTCTCTAACGGTCGTTGATCAAACGCTCCCCCTTCTACTGCATTACCCGTACAACAAACATTGCCACCATAGGACGGTACAGGATTCTCTGGATCATACGTATACGTATCCGGATTATTTTTGGAAGGTGGAGAAGAAAGCAGGCGGCCATTTCCGTACATGGAGTTCGCCTGGCCACTACTGGCTAAATAGAGTGTTTGCATTTCCATGCCTTCCGGTGGCCAGGAAGTTGAAGTTTGCCACTCATTACTACCCATGGTATAGTACTGTACCCGAGGTAAACCATCCAAAAAGTCAGAATCTTTTTCTAAGAGAAAATGATCATACCAACCCATCAAAAGCGAATCATAATTTAAACGGGCATCCCCAACACTTCGCTCACCAACAATTGTATTTTCAGTTGCTCGCGTAAATCGACAATGTAAGGTTGGCGAAACAATCAAGTATTGCTGGTCACGCACCGCTTCATCTTCTGCATTTTCACGAACGTGATTAAATAGGGCTAGGTTAGGTCCAGATGAAACATCATACCAACTAACAAACCAAAAAGTAGGTTTATTAAATGGCATATTATCGTGATACAGTCCACCTTCAAACCATTCAGGATCATTGGGTTTTCTCATTATCATTTTATCGTAGATGCCCACTGGCCCCTTTTGATGCTCTATAATATCGCTCACAGGAAGATGAGCCAACCCTTCTTTCCAGCTAACACGTGGGCGTTCAGGGGCTAAATCAAAGTAACGTGAGGCTCGAATCAATTCCTCCTGTGAGGCATCCTTCGGAAATGAAGGACGAATAGCATCATTCTGAACACCATACAACCAAGCAATGAATAACATTTGTGTAGCACCACCTCGGTACCAATTACCTTGTTCATTGTATATACCCACACGTCCTACTCCGGCACCAAAGCCTTGCGGAACGAGCGTAGTGTGAGCAGGGTGATCCTGACTTGCTACAGCCATTTGCCACTCGGCTGTGGAAGAACACCCGTAAGTAGCTATCTTTCCATTACACCAGGCTTGATTTTGCATCCATTCGAAGGCATCATATCCATCGGTAAGCGGGGTACCTAGGATATCCCAGTCACCCTCGCTAAAATAACGACCACGCTCATTTTGTACAACATAGGCATAGCCCGCTTTGACGTACTTAAGTGCTGTGGCATATGTCCGGGTACTCATTTCACCATCTCGCCAAGCATTAAAATTGTAAGGTGTTCGTGAAAAAATTACAGGTACTGGTTCATCGGTTTTAGGTCGGAATATGTCCGTAGCCAGTCGAATACCATCCCGCATAGGCATCATAACCTTCTGATCAACAACCGCAATTTCGTGGAGCTCCTGCAGCAATTCTTCTTGGGACTGTGCATCAAGGCTTATACATGAGCCCATTAAAAAAAGAACTTGAATCAATATACATTGATAAACGTTTCGTTGCATAGTTATTTGTTTTGCTTACCCTCAAAAGATAGGCAGAAACTATATGTAAATCCCAATCAATACTGAATTTTGTTTGCTATACCCATTTATAAAGCTGCACCATACACTCCTCCT
The DNA here is from genome assembly GCA_013214265.1 of Saprospiraceae bacterium. Taxonomy (GTDB): domain Bacteria; phylum Bacteroidota; class Bacteroidia; order Chitinophagales; family Saprospiraceae; genus DT-110. Next base: position 4,291 of record JABSSK010000244.1, read on the forward strand.
GTAACACATAGCTTCAATTACTTATCATTCTGGTCATACAGAGCCTAACACACAAAATACAGGGTGATAAAAAAATATAACCGCCAGATTATCAGTCTATAAGCCATATCGTTTCCTATTTAAACATTCAAGAACCCTACCTACTTATGCTAGGATTTGTCCATGTTTCAAATCATTCATCCCCCTACTTTTGAAAGGAAACAATCAAGAAACATAACAACAATGAGTTTGACCACTACGCTTACCACTAGACCTCAAAGCAGCATCTACGGCCAACGGATCATAATAACTCTGAAAAAAAAGAATGCGGGGACAATCATTAATTCCCTCACCCCCATTGATTCATTTAATGAATGGCAGTTGATCAATAAGGTGACCAGTGCTCAAGGCATAATTTTCCCGTATAGAAACAATCAAATACTAATCTATCTACCCAAAATGGGTATGTGTCCACAATTCCACCTTCTACAAATTAAAAGTGGTTCTTGGAAGCTAATCGAAGAATTTATCCTTCCAAAAGATCTATGCGACAAGCTCAATATAAATACATGCAGCCAATTAAAGCCAGGCTTTTATCACCCGATTGATTTAGGAGGACACCTTGTATTTCGCTTAACCTGGACAAGCCATTAAGATGTATTCTTTGATTACTAATAGGGTGTTTTTCCTGAAGCAGGGGGTTTTCTATCATTACCCCCTGACTTCTTTTATTTGCATGTATTTTATGCTAACAACCTATTCTGCTGTTGCTCAAGCACCAGCTTACCAATGGGAAGAAACCCCTAACGTTATCCAAGAATTTTTTATCACCTTACTGGAAGATACCGAATCCGTTCTTTCTCAACCTCAGCAACTACCTGACCAATTAACCTATCTCAAGCGTGCCGAATCTGAAAATGCCCAAGCATTCTGGATTTACATTCCCTTTTATCCGGAACAATATGGAATGCGTGATCCTCAAAAACATCCTGTCTTTGGGTTTATTCGATCCCAACTCGTTAAAATATCAGTCCATCAAGACTACCCAGAAATACATTTAATCCCATCTAAAAAGGAATTAATACATCTAAGAAATGTGCTTAAAATCGTTTTAGAAAAAAACAATAAACTGAAAAACAATGATTTATGTGAAAAATGTGAAAAAAAATAGCAAACGTAGGACCATGCAAAACGATGCTAAGTGTCTATATATTTTTAGCATGAACAAAAGATATTAAAGTAAATACTAAAACAAATATTTATCAGCTATGACCTTAAGTAAGCATCTTCATCGTCTGCAACAGATGGATCAAAATATCCGGTATAAAAGAACAGGTACACCGAAACAGTTTGCCCAAAAAATAGGTGTAGGTACCAGTCAATTATATAGACTCATTAACGAATTAAAATTGCTCGGTGCACCCATAGGATACTGTCGAAGTCGCCAAACTTATATGTACCTCAAGCCCGTTGAACTTAATTTAGGCTATCAGTCAAGGTAATTACCAGATGTACTTGAAAGAACCGATCTGGCACCGGTCGGTTCCCTTTTTAAACTACACGAATAGCTCTAGTCTGCGCCTGTAATTTGCCTTGTCCACTAAGGTTCATCAAACGTACCAGTCCTGGTTTTTTACCGACCTCAATACTTCCTAATGACTTTTCATATCCTAACGCCTCAGCACCATTAAGGGTAGCCCATTCCAGCAATGTCTGGAAAGGTACATAGGACTGCAAGCGTGAAATTGTTTTCATCTCTTCCAAAATGGACAATTGCCAGTTCGACGTTAGACTATCTGTTCCAATAGTCAGTTTTGCATCTGTATCCAACCAATTTTTATAATTAGGCAATCGATTTTCGATATATAAATTAGCATTGGGGCAAGTAGCCCAGAACACTTGATTACCCCAAGCCTTAGCTGCTAAGATATCATCCACGGTTGTCATGGTATTATGAACAAAAAGGACTCGGTTCTTAGGGTTCATATTAGCCAGCGCATAATGAATCGATGTTTTTCCACTTGGCTGGAAAGTATCAATATTAAATCCAAAAGACCGGTAAAAGTCAATAAAACCACCCTTTTTATACTGAAAGAATTGGTCTTCATGTGCCGTCTCTTGGTTATGTATACTTACCGTAGCACCATCGGGGTTTGCCGCTTCGATGAGTCTAAATAGTTCTTGGGATACCGTATATGGTGCGTGAGGCACCTTGCTTTTCTTATTACCATTAACGTCACTTTGCCCTGCAAACACTTCACTATAACCGTAAAAGGTATCTTGGGCATTATCGTCCTGTAGGAAATCAAACATTTCTACAAATGTGTAATACTGTATTTGGGCATTGTTTTTAGTTTGTGCTGTATCCAGTTTATTGGAAATATCGCCAACAGCAACAATACCATTAGCAAACATCTCTTCATTACCTGATTCAATAGCAGCCAAGATTTCGTCCTGAGGTATATCTCTGAATTGAACTACTTGCTGTAAAAAGGGAAGCAAGCCCGTACCCGTATCTACCTTCCCTTTCATATGCGAAAGCTCGAGATGGCAATGGGTATTTATAAATCCTGGAATAATTGCCCCCGGCTGATAATCAACAGAAGCGGAGTCATGAGATCCTTTTGCACTAACTTCCAAAATCTGTCCTTTATCATCTGTAACAACCACCCCCTCAGGAATAGGGTCGTGTGCAATTGGATAAATGATATCCGCAGAAAATTTCTTCATGGTATGATTTTACGTATCTATTGTCACCAATAATAAGGATAATCAAGAACAATCAACCCATTCCTCATCCTTGGCTCAAACCAAGTTGATTTTGGCGGTAATTCTTTTTCATGATC
>JABSSK010000245.1 GCA_013214265.1 Saprospiraceae bacterium
AGCGAACGATAGCTATACCAACCTTGGGATGGAACGGCTTAATATCGCGGTATCGAGGGGATAGCACAAACCGCCCACTTGTATCGATAAGGCCCCACTTATCCGCAAGTCGAACACGGGCAATTCCTTGCGTAAAAGATTCTGCACCATCGAAGGTGGTAGAAAAAGGGATTTCACCTCGTTTATTGATATAGCCAAAACCTGCTTTAGTTTCAACCCAGGAAAGTCCGTCGGAAAAGGCACCAGCAGATTCATATTGAAAAGGAACCACAACACTACCCATGCGATCAATAAAGCCCCACTGACCCTGCAGTTTCACTGCTGCCAAGCCTTCAGAGAAAGGTTGAACATCCTCAAATCGACATGAGATGATTTCCTGACTTTGCAGGTTAGTAAACCCCCAGACTCCCTGGTGTTTCACTGCTAGGCGTCCTTCTTTAAGCAAACCGATATCATCATAGGTTGCGCGGATAGCCAACTGCCCGAATGTATCAATTAAACCATATTTAGGTTTTTCCACATAAATCCGGAGCATTTGATTATTTGTCTGTTCCAAGAAATGGATTTCATCATATGCACATGGAATCAGTTGTTGCCCTGTATGATGAATAGCACCCCATTTGTCGTCTTTCCGAACAATACCAACCTCATTGACCATATCCTTAACAAAAGAAAAGATAGGTTGAGTTGCCCAATCGCCGGACGTATTGAGGTAACCCCAGGTACAATCTTGGCAAGTCATTTCTGCTTTACGCAAAAATATTTGGTCGTACTGGGTGTAATCTGTCATCACATAAGGTGCCAACATGGATTCAAGGAAGGTTTTTAATTTACCTAAACCATCCTGCGTTTCCAGACTTGCCGAGAGTTGTCCTACCGAACTAGCTCTGGCTCTACCGTTACGAAAAGGTCCGATATAGGTGAACCCGTCACCAACAACTTGCCCTTCCTGATTAATGAGGCCAAATGATCCATCACTAAATATACATCTTGCAACCGTTCGGGTATCTTGAAAATCATCGAAATAAATATCCAAGAACTGAAGGTCGGTTACGAGTGCACCCTATTGATGATTTACCAACCCAAAGATTTGATCAAACCGAAAAGATGTACGTTCGAACTCTAAAGGAGACTTACTAGCTAGGCTAACGAGGGTAAGTGTGGTATTCGGAATGGGTTTGACGACTCGGAATGAAGGTGATATCTTTATTTGACCAGATGTTCTATCCCTTAGCCCCCAGCGATCTGCACCAGAATCATAATACCACTCATAAGTTCCAGAAATATCATGGATACCAATCTTCGCAGAAAGCCTCACGCCTTGAGCAGATTGTCCTTCTCCCTTTATCTGAACGGTAAAATGCTTGGATAGCACCTGATCTCCTGCATGGTTACCATTCTTATCCAAGTAAAACACCTGAGCTCTTTCTTTGGACAATGACTTCTCATCTTGATAAGCAACTGCCTTTTCGCCATTCCAATCTAGGTTAGCAAATGTGGTTGGGATAACTAAGGATCCCTTGGCGTTGATGAGTCCATACTTTCCTTTTGATTGTACCAAAGCCCCCCTACCATGGAGTGGTGCAATGTAATCGTACAATCGAGTGGTAAGGACAGAATCGTCTGTGGATCGAATCTGCCAGGAAGTACCAGAACGCACCCGAAAGGATTCTTGATCGAACCACAGTATCTCGTCGTACAAATCAGAAAGAATAGACTGACCGCACCAATTCAACAATCTAACTTTTTCATTTTGAACGGTGACCAAGAAGCGTGGACTTAACGCAAAATAGTCAGAAAAATCCTCCGCATAGATGAGCTGTTGGCACAGCCAGGAATATATATGGACCTGATTTAATTTATACAGTTTAAGATAGTGTTCTGATTCTTCCTCGAATGTTTGATAATCGGCCGAAATGATCTTACGACAGGCCAGATCCATAAGGCCCCATTTATTATCCAACTGAAACAAGTATCCTCTTTCAGGAAGCAACCGCAAAGCATCTGCATAAGGCTGGACAAACACTTCTCCCTGCTGATTGGCCAAGCCAATTTTTTCGGCCTGCTGCAGATAAAAGCAGCTATCCGACGTTTGAAAGACAATCTGTTCATACTTAGGGGAAAGTATCTGGTTGCCATTATAGTCAACCACACCCCATTTATCATTGCGGGCAAAACCGAGAAAACCACCTGGCCAAATTTCGAGTTGATCATAACCACCACTTAGGATGATTTGCCCTGCTAAATTTTGTACTTCCCAGTCGCCACTTCGCATTACTGCTACGAGTTGGGTATCTAGTACCCGAATATCTTCAAACTGTGGCGTAATAATTTCTTCCCCCGACTGGTTAAGCAGGCCTACTTTTCCTGCTCGCTGCATAGTTGCGTAACCAAGCTGCTCAAAGTTACCAATAGCATCATATTGAGGCCTGACGCACATAACTCCATCCGCATTGATCAAGCCCCACAGCTTACCTTTCTTAACTGGAAATAACGACTGTCCTAAGCCTAATGAATAGCTTAGGAACACGAAAATAATAGTGCAACAAAGGTTTGGTAAAGCCTTGGGGTACATACAGTCAATATTGTCAAAAGACGATACAATAACGGTTGGTACTACGTGTAAAGTACCTGAAGTACCCCAAAATCAATGGTATGGTAAAGCGCTTGCCAGTTTATGGGGATATCGTCATGGAATAAATGCAGATGCAATATAATTGTTCGGTAAGGATTGCCCTTATTCCTTTTAGGCATGCACCGAAACTCCAATGCATAAGGGTTAAAAAAATTAGGAAAAGGTGAAATATATATTTCCTTATTTTGTGGTTTGGCAAGTGTTTATAGTTCATTTCAGGTTTAAACCTGACACCAATTATTTACGATATTAAGTAAAACGTGTGGAAGCAGAGCAACCGGTTACGTTCAGAGATGTAAGGCCTGACCCTGCGGCAACAATAGCAGGTTTACAGGATAATAGGAATCCAATCTGGCTGATTCTGGATGGTTTGACGGATCCCCGCAATGTCGGAAGTGTATTCCGCCTGGCTGATGCTGCCCGCGTGCAAGGAATCATTCTCATTCGCATGGATAATATCATGCAATCCAGCAAACTGATCAAGGTAGCCCGCTCAACAACGCAACTGGTTCCAACAATCTATTATAAAGACTGGAATACATTCAAGGTTCCAGAGCCCCTGTTAAAAATGATTGCACTAGAATGGACCAATCAATCCGTTCCATACTCCAAACTATTTTTAGACTGGCCCCTAGGACTGGTTATCGGAAATGAACAGTCAGGGATTAGTCCTGAAGGCTTACAGCACTGTCAACAAAGCATTCACATACCTATGTTGGGGCTGAATTCCTCCATGAATGCCAGTATGGCTGCCGGTATTGCGGTTTATGGTTTATTAGAAAGAGGTAAGTTTTTGTAGAGTCAGTCCCAATTTTGATTTGGACAGGCACCCTCAGCAAAAGCATAACTACTCCTTTTTCCTGATCACGATGCATATCAATGAAAGAATTTCATTCTATACCGAGCTGAACATTCGTAATGCATTTCCTCCATTTCCCAGTCCCATCATTCGGTAGCGTTATGTTCTACTTTATGCTAACTGCATTATACCATCCATTCGTGTAGATTTACTAATGCCGTACCATTTCTATACTTAGAACAGCAGTAAAACCAAATTAGAAGCAAAATCAATCCCGAAGCATCCATTTTAGTCTTTAGAAAGGTCAAATCCTTTGTTTCGTATAATTAATATGGTTGTACAACGGGTTATTTCCATCTTATACGGGAGAGGTTCACTCATCTATACAAACTGGATCTTATGGCTCATTTATTTAAAGTCTGGTTTAGGGGTTATACTGCTTTCGAATCATCTGTATAAAGTATACCCTAGTAGAATAAAATAATAAAGTACAAACCCGTTATATCGAGACTATGTGTGTTAAACCCAAAACAAGAGATGTTGATTTAGTACAGCATATACTGTGTGGTCAACAAAAGGCATTCCAAATATTAGTTGAGCGCTACGAAAGCTATGTATTTTCTATTATTCTGCAAGTAGTTAAACAAAGAGAAGAAACAGAGGAAGTGGTACAGGATGTTTTTATAAAAGTATATCACCAGCTTGGAAGATTCGAACAGCGTAGTCAGTTTAGCACATGGTTGTATACCATTGCCTACCGAACTGCCTTGGATCATGTTCGTAAAAACCGAATCAGTGTCCATTCTCTTGACGAAGAGAAAAACGTATTTCAATTAGCAGATGACGAGAAGTATATGCCTAGCCACCAAGTTGACCAGATCGATTTAGCTAATCGTATAAATACCATGCTAAATAAATTAAAACCACAGGATGCACTACTCATTAGGCTATACTACTTAAGAGAACGATCCATTACAGAGATCAGTGATATAACTGGAATGACCCCCTCAAACGTAAAAACTAAATTGTTCCGTCTGCGTAGACACTTGCGTATTTTTCTGTCCGATTGCTTTCAAAAAGAAATCGAGGATCTCATTTAACATACACGGTAAACCCAAAATTTGGGTACGATACATTTAGATTTAATCATCTGGAATACATGATACTAAATGCTTAGTTACAATAGCATACTCATATCAAACGAGGTGAATTCAGGCCTCATCTCTGCAGTAAGTCTTGGTGTTCTACCTGCATGCTAATCTCGATTAAACATTACCCGCTTCCCTTTTTTGTCTTCAAAAAATCGACCATTATCATATGCTAGGTGGCCACTCACTATAGTATGTTTTACTTTTCCTTTCAGGCTCTTACCTTCCAATGGAGACCACCCACATTTATAATGAATATTTGATGTAGCAACAGTCCAGTTATGATTAGGGTCTAGTAATACAACGTCAGCCCAGTACCCTTCTCGCAGATAGCCCCTTCGATCAATGTCAAAACACTGAGCGGGTGCATGACACATTTTTTCCACAACCTGCTCCATTGATATTTTGCCTGCCTGGACAAAACTCAGCATGATATTGAGGCTATGTTGTACTAAAGGAACACCTGAGGGTGCCGAAAAATAACTTTGCTGTTTTTCAGTCCAAGTGTGTGGTGCATGATCAGTAGCAATAATATCCAGTCGATTATCGAGTAGTGCCTGGAATAGAGCCTCTTTATGACGCTTTTCTTTAATGGCAGGGTTGCATTTAATTTGAGAACCTAGGCTTTCGTATTGGTCAGCATCAAAATACAAATGATGCACACAAACCTCGGCCGTAATTCTTTTTTCCGAAAGGGGAAGATCATTCCGGAACAACTCGAGTTCTTCAGCCGTAGAAATGTGCAAGATATGTAGGCGGGTATTATATTTCTTTGCTAGTTCAACAGCTACAGACGAAGATTTATAACAGCCCTCCACATTTCGAATCAGAGGGTGAGCAGATATGGGAACATGTGCTCCATATCGCTCTTTATAGGTTTGGACATTTGATCGAATAGTTGCTTCATCTTCACAGTGTGTGGCAATCAAGATAGGTACTTGTGAAAAGAGTCCTTCTAAGGTTTTTTCGTCGTCCACCAACATATTCCCGGTACTAGAGCCCATAAATACCTTTACACCACATATTTGTGTTCCATCCGTCCGTAGAACTTCCTCCACATTATCGTTGGAGGCTCCCATAAAAAAAGAGTAATTAGCCAATGACTTTTGCGCGGCAGTCAAATACTTTTCTTCCAACCGTTCTTGCGTAAGTGCTGGAGGTTTTGTGTTAGGCATTTCCATAAAAGTAGTCACCCCTCCCGCAACTGCAGCGCGAGGTTCCGTGTACAAGTCTGCTTTATGGGTCAGGCCCGGATCACGAAAATGAACCTGATCATCAATAATACCTGGCATTGCTATTAAACCATCAGCAGTTATTTCCTGATCAGCTGGATAATTAATCGATGTATCTATTTTCTCAATAAACCCGTCTTTAATTAGTATGTCTGCTATTTTGCGCATTCCTTCGTTAATCAGCGTTGCTTGTTTAATTAGGATCGATGCCATATCCGATATTTTTTGAGTAAGGTAAATTTTATTTGACAGAATTTACCTCTCCTTTAAAAAGTTGTACATATCCAAGATTAGCATTTAACAGAATAGGTCAAAAACATCATCAGTCTCTCTCATCATTCATGAATTAACTCTAAAATTATTTTAAGGGTGTTTGATACAAATAATGCATCAGTGATGACAAGAATGCATGCACTAGAGAATTTCATCCATCCTGTTAGCGTATTATAAACTTTTGGAGTGCATGATAGTTTCCCTCTTAATACACGATAACTCTTTCGGGTTCAAAACAATGCATCATGCGGTTTATTCTGACCATTCTAGGTATCCTTATTTCGATTTTAGTGGCGCAAACACAAACCCTTCACATCATTGAATCGGGGAACTTTTATTTTAATCCCAGTTCATTAACCATTGAAGTCGGTGACACTGTTCAGTGGCTAAACAGGGGTGGTTTTCACAATGTAGATGCAGAAACCAATGCGATCACTGGCCAGCCTTTTAATAACCCAGAAAGTTTTGTTTCTAGTCCTACGACCGGTGCGATTTTGTTGACACGTGTTTTTACTGTTGCAGGCAGCTATCAATACAACTGCTCCGTGGGAAGCCACGCAAGCAACGGCATGGCTGCTCTTCTTATCGTTACGGAACAGACTGATTGTCCAAACACCTTATCGCTAAGTGGTACCATCAACTCAGGTGATTATATAGCTGGCTTGACGCTGGTGTCGGACGGGACGGTTGCAACGGATAGCGATGTACTATTTCAGGCTGGTCAAACGATCACGCTTCAGGCAGGTTTCACGGTTGCAGCGGGTGCTTCCTTTCATGCAGTGATCGATGATTGTACTTCTCCCTCCCCCCGCGAGGAGGTAACTAACGAAATAATCCTACCCGAGGTGACTACCCCAGTATCCGCATCCGTATCTGGCCTGCGGGCAGGCGTATATCCCAATCCGTTGCGGTATAACGGACAGATTGTATTGGAGCTTACGCAAAACGAAGAGGTAAGCATTCAGGTGTATGATCAGTCGGGAAGGCTCGTGCG
>JABSSK010000246.1 GCA_013214265.1 Saprospiraceae bacterium
CGGTAACATCGAAAGGTGCCCCGGCTACATCGAGGCTAGCACAGATTTCGCCACCGCCCTGAATGATTAGTCCATTGACATCGAACCCGGTTGTTACGCCAAATTCTACAATGCTGAGGTCAAGGGTTTCAGGATTGAAGATGAGGGTATGGATGGTGTATCGACCTTCCGGATTAACTTCAAAGTATGGAAATTGATTGACGGCTTCAATGATCAGTTCTTCTCCAGAAGTGAGTACGAATAATTGTTGATATCCTTCTGGAACATTTTGATTGCCCGCAGGGGTTGCCAGTAATCCTGCGACATCTTCATCTAAATTCACTTGTAAACCGGACAGGGTTCCGGCATCTGCTAGGCATTCCGGGTTTTCCTGAGCAGATAGGGATAAAATACCGATCCAAAAGAACAGGCATGTAGCCAGTAGGGACCGAAGAAAAGAACGCATTAGAATTGTTTGCATGGTCTTTAGGATTTGATGATTAATCAAGACAAACCCCTAACGGATACCTTTGTAACTGGATTAAAAAACGAACCAATAAACAATACTATGACAAAAAGTATGCACTTTTTGAGGTAGCGATATGCCAGAGTGTATGGTATTAGGCACTATACAATGATCATTGTATTTTGAATTGATCTATATATTTATACCATTTGGAGTGGTATTTCCAAATTCGGGAATATGGGATGGAAGAAGCGCCAAATTGCCTACGAATATGACCTACTTCTTTCATCATACTTCCTTCGAAATCGAAGGTAGATACGTCTAGATTTTGGTGGGCGAATTGAATGGCGTGCCATATCATGAGGATACCGGAGCCACTATCTCTTAATGCAGGATCGTCTCCACTAAGATGATAATAAGCGGTGTGGTTATCCCAAATCAGGTATGCAACGGAATGGGTACGATTATTTTGGTCGACAGCGATAAACATTTTACGTTTATCATGTTTTTGCAAGGCCTTATCGTGTAAAAGAAATTGATTTAGCGAATAGGGTGGAGATATTCCCTGACGTTTAAAGCTGAGGGTGTTAATGGAAAAGAATAGTTCAGGATCATCCAAGGTGTGGATATCAACTTTCTTTTCTGCTGTTCTTATATTTCGGCGGATATTTCGATTAATGCCAGAAAATATATCTTCGATGGATTGGTTTAGGTCGATTTGATAAGAATAGCGAGTCGTTTGTTGGTAGTTGTTCCAATATAGGGGGAGCCAATTTTTAAATTGGTAGTGGCAATCGGTTTTGATACAATCGACTTTTGGCAATTGTTTTTCCAGTTCTGTGGTGATGGTGATTCTTTTGCGGGGATCAGAAAGGTGGGGATGAATCCAGGGTCCCAAAAATTTAGTAAATAATGGCATAGCCAAGTACTGGAATCCAAAGCGTTTTTTCATAAACCAAGGCCATGCGCCAATCGGTTGTTCCTGTTCGGAGCTGAAGGATGCACCCCAGTACCCATCAGTGCAAACGGCATCCAAATACCAGTCCATCATAAAAAGGGGAAGGTCGTCATGATTTTGTTGGCAGAATGAGCGATAGCGTTGTTGGTTTTTGGCATCCATGGATTAGATTTTACGCGCCATGAGCAGTCCATCTCGAATGGGTAAAATAACTTGTTCTACTCTGGGGTCTTCAGAAATTTTACGATTAAATGCCCGCATGGATTCAGTGTCGTTATCAGAAGCATTTTTCACTACTTTTCCACTCCAAAGCACGTTGTCAGCTAAGAGGCAACCTCCTGGATTGATGCGGTCGATTACTAAATCAAAGTAGTTGGCATAATCTAGTTTGCCGGCATCCAGGAAAATCAGGTCGAACATTCCGGGTATGGAAGGGATGATGGTGATGGCATTTCCAATATGCAGATGTAACTGATCTTTCTTTGGTGATTGGTTGAAGTATTTTCGGATTAAGTATTCCAGTTCTACATTGGCTTCTATGGTATGTAGTTCGCCATTGTCAGGAAGGCCATCAGCCAGGCATAAAGAAGCATACCCGGTAAATGTTCCAACTTCTAGGATTCTTTTGGGTTGCATCCAGAGGCTTAGAAATCGTAGGAATTGTCCTTGTAACGGGCCACTCATCATTTGAGGAGCTAGAGTCTTCAGGTAGGTTTCGCGTTCTAATTGATATAAAATATCACTTGGAGGGGTACTGTGCTGATCACAATAAGTATTCAGCAGAGCAAATAAATCGTTTCGACCTGTCCGGTTTTCCATAAGGCTTTAAATATACGGTATTAAAAAATCCGGTGTTTCTCATAGTTAGAAACACCGGATGAAGATCTAGTTCATGCTGAGCATAGTAACGAGATGGAAATTTTCTTTAAATATTTTTATGGAAATGGCTAAAAGAATAATACCAAAGACTTTCCTCAAAACATTAGATCCGCTTTCACCCAATTTTCTGGATATCCAATCACTGGAACGCAATACGGCAAAGATGACCAGGATATTCAGGATAATACCAAGTGCGATATCGATTTGAGAATAGTTGGCTTTAAGGGTAATTATAGTGGTCATGGTTCCTGCTCCTGCTAGTAGCGGAAAAGCAATAGGAACAATAGTTCCACTTTTCTCTTCTAGATGTTCGTCTCGGAAGAGCGTTACACCCAGCACCATTTCTAGTCCTAGCAAAAAGATAATAATAGAGCCAGCTACTGCAAAAGACTCCACATCAACGCCAAAGAGTCCTAATAGAGGCTCTCCGATTAGTAAAAACAATAACATCAAGACCATAGCAATCAGGGATGCTTTTCCGGATTCGATTTTTACGCCTTTTTTCTTCATGTCAATGATCACAGGAAGTGAACCCATGATATCAATCACGGAGAAAAGGACCAGGGATACGGAAACCAGATCTTTTACATTCAACATGGTAATCGTTTTATTTAATGGTGTTAGATATAAGTAATTATCAGGTTTTAAAAAAAGAGGGATATGCACTAATACATTATTAGCGCATATCCCAAACGCGTTTTTCAACCTGAAAAGCAGGTGCAAACATACGCGTTTACTCATCATAGAACACCAAATACAAATGGAAAAGTGAAAAAGTTTCCTTGCGGGGTGAAAATGTACGAATGTTTCATATTTCTGGTGAATACAGGTCTGGGTGAAGGGATAAAAATCAAAAGGTAAAGGTGTGGTTGATCGGATTTGGGACGCTACTTTAGGGTGTTATTTCACAGGCGAACTAAAAAAGGAAGTGTTGTGCCTCGTTGAAATTATATTCCGATTTTTAAGTAAATGCGTTGTAAAAAACAGGTAAATAGCTACAGTAAGGAGAGAATCATTTTCTATTTTTTCTTAAATTAAGAATTTAGGCTATACCGGTTTTGCAGAATTAAAAAAGGAAATAATGATTAGGCTATCCAGAACGACTGTGCTGCTCACCTTTTTTATGGGTACACTCATCCTTTTTTTATGGTTTAGTCCCTCTTTTACGTCTCAGGTAGATTTTAATACACAAGTTAAGCCTATCCTAAATAAGTATTGTATTTCCTGTCATGGGGGTGTACAAGTAAATGGAGACCTAAGTATGATGACCCGTGATGATTTGCTACAGGCTGGTGAGTCCGGTAAGGCTGCTATTGTTCCCGGAGACCCTGACGCTAGTGAACTGTATTTACGCTTGATTCATAAAGATGAAGTAGAGCGGATGCCCTACGAACGTGATCCGTTACCAAAATCAGATATTAAAGTCATGCGTAATTGGATTAAACAAGGAGCAAAATGGGGCGAACACTGGGCTTTCATACCTGTTGAAGAGGTTGCTGTTCCGGGTAAAGCTATCTTTATGGGAAGTATGGGTGCAGCCCATAAAGACTGGGTTCGTTCTCCCATTGATCATTTTGTTCTTGACCGGTTGCATGAGCTACGGTTAAGCCCCAACTCAGAAGCCGACAAACACACGTTACTGCGGCGGGTTAGTCTTGATCTGATAGGTATGCCTGCTCCGGCATCGGTGCAAGCTCGTTTTTTGGATAATTCCAGTGATCAGGCCTATGAGCAACTGGTGGATGACTTGCTTGCTGAACCTCTTTTTGGTGAGCGCTGGGCATCAGTTTGGCAAGATTTGGCCCGATATGCCGATTCCAAAGGTCCGGAGCGGGATGGGCGACGGGATATCTGGGCATATCGCGATTGGTTAATCCGAGCTTTTAATGATGATCTCCCCTACGATCGGTTTCTAATAGAACAGATTGCAGGCGACTTATTGCCCAACCCAACGGATGCGCAATATGTAGCAACTGGTTTTCACCGGAATACCCAGACTAATGATGAAGGGGGAACGAATAATGACGAATGGCGGGCAGCTGCAGTAGTCGATCGGGTAAACACTACCTGGGAAGCCATTATGGGCTCTACTTTTGCTTGTACACAGTGTCATGGTCACCCCTATGACCCTATTAAGCATGAGGAGTATTATGAGTTTATGGCTTACCTTGATAATACCCTTGACCATGATACATATGATGATTATCCATGGCTACGATTCTTATCGGATGAACAAAAAGGGGAACTCAAAGAATTAAAAGCATGGTTGGTGACACAAGGCTTTGACCAGCAGGCTCAAAGTATCGAAACGTTTGTGCGTACCTGGCAGCCAGTATACTATTCTTTACAAGCAGATAGCCTGATTAATGCTGATATTTATGATACAAAGTTTTTAGGAATGCGTAATCGGTCGGTAGCACGCATGCCATCGGTAGACTTGAATCATAAAGATCACTTGATCTTTCGTTATTCTTCGAGTTTAGCGGGTAGTTACTTTACGCTGCACTTAGATCATCCGAATGGACAAACTATTGCCTCTTTCCCAGTGGAAAGAACTTTGGGCTGGACAATTCGGGAATTGGACTTACCCAAGGGATTAGCAGGTAAGCATGATCTGTACATAAAGTACGCACATCCGATGTTGAGTGGTTCGACACAAGCGCCTTTGCGTTTCGATTGGTTCCATTTTACAGAGCATTTTCCAGGGGAAGGACTGGCGGGCTACGAAGCGCACAAAAATTTGTATTGGGAATTGGTGACAGCTTCTACGGACCACACTTTAATTATGGTGGAACGTCCGCCCGGTATGGCCCGACATACAAGAGTCTGGGATCGAGGCAGTTGGTCTACTCAAAAAGAAATGGTAGAACCAGATATTCCTGATTTATTCAAAAAGTATACACCAAAAGCCCCAAAGGATCGACTTGAATTAGCACAATGGTTGGTGGATCCGAAGCATCCGTTAACGTCTCGAACTATTGTAAATCGTATCTGGGAACAATTAATGGGAAGAGGTTTGGCAGAAACCCTAGAGGACTTGGGTACGCAGGGTATACCTCCTACCCATCCGGCATTACTCGAGTACTTGTCTTATAATATGATGCATGGGTATAACTGGAGCATAAAACGTCTGATACGGGAAATTGTACTTTCTGCTACTTACCGGCAGGCGAGTATCGTTTCCACTCAAGCACAGGAAAAAGACCCTTTCAATGCCTATTATTCTCGCGCTGCCCGTTCGCGTTTGAGTGCGGAACAGATCCGGGATCAGGCTCTTATGGTTAGTGGCCTATTGAACCCTAAAATGTATGGGCCTCCGGTAATGCCTTACCAGCCGGACGGTATTTGGAATGCACCTTATAATAGCAGCCAATGGCAGACGGCTACTGGCCCTGACCGTTACCGTAGGGCTATTTACACCTTTTGGAAGCGGTCGGCACCGTTCCCGGCAGCTATTACTTTTGACGCAGCTCCCCGCACGGTTTGTTCGGCGCGGCGTATTCGCACAAATACGCCTTTACAGGCTTTAGTTACCCTGAACGATCCTGGCTTTATCGAAGCAGCAGTTCATCTGGCGGCACTGGAATACGAGGCTTTACAAGTTGCTCCGCAAGAAGCCATTGCAGGATTATATGCACGTGCTATTGGGAAAGATATTCACCCCGACAAACGTAAAGCGCTCCTGGACTTGTACCAAACGGTACATCTCGACTTTGAGCAGGACCTGGAGGCTACTCAAGCCCTTTTAGCAGGCTTAGACCCTGCATTACAAAATCCGGATTTGGCTGCTTTAGCTCTCGTAGCTAATTCCATTATGAATTTGGATGAATTTATTACTAAAAGTTAACGCTCGCTTATGGCACATGATAAAATAGTCAAAGAAGCTCAAATGAGGGCGCTAACCCACCGGACCAGAAGGCTCTTCTTAAAAGATCTGACGTTGGGGTTGGGCGGACTGGCATTTGGTTCTTTGCTGGGTAGCAGTTGTACCCGTCAAGATGCAGCTTTGAATTCCAATATTTTTTACGACCCTATGAATCCGCTGGCACCTCGGATTCCTCATTTTGCAGCAAAAGCAAAATCGGTCATTTATATTCACCTGGCAGGTGCACCTTCTCAACTGGAGTTATTTGACTTTAAGCCTGAGTTGGCCAAACTGGACAAACAAGCGTGTCCACCTTCCTTGCTGGAAGGGAAAGAGTTTGCCTTTATTCGGGGTGTACCTACTATGCTTGGACCTAAGGCAAACTTCAAACAAAGAGGGGATTCGGGTGCATGGGTATCGGATCATTTACCTCATTTTGCTGAATTGGCAGATGAAGTAAGTTTTTTGAAAGCAGTGTATACCGATCAGTTCAATCACGCTCCGGCACAGCTCATGATGCATACCGGGAGTGCTCGTTTGGGGCGTCCAAGCATGGGGTCTTGGGTAACTTATGGCTTAGGCTCAGAAAATAGTGATTTACCTGGATTTGTTGTTTTGAACTCCGGAGGTAACGACCCGGATGGTGGAAAACACCTTTGGGGTAGTGGCTTTTTACCTTCAGTTTATCAGGGGGTACAGTGCCGCTCGAAGGGTGACCCGGTTCTGTTTTTAGGTGACCCTAAAGGGATTAATCGCGATCGAAGGAAAGCATCGATTCATGCTATTAATGAGGTTAATCGCATAGCGCACAAGGAATTTCAGGATCCGGAAATTTTATCCCGGATTGCACAATATGAGATGGCTTTCCGTATGCAGGTATCGGTACCTGAAGTCATGGTTATCTCT
>JABSSK010000247.1 GCA_013214265.1 Saprospiraceae bacterium
AAGAGATAGCCATCCTGAAAGCGATGGGTTTTCACGGAGGAGATGTCATTGAAATTTTCCTAACCCAATCCGTCATTATTGGTTTTTTGGGTGGACTAATTGGTCTGGGGCTGAGCAACATCATCGTCAAAATCGTGGACCAAGTACCTTTTGAGATCGGAAGTCTGACCACCCTACCGGTAGCCTATAGCGCCACGGATTATATTCTTGCTTTTTCCTTTGGTGTTATAATCACCTTTCTGGCTGGTTTTTTACCCGCTAGAAAAGCATCCAAGATCGACCCTGTGGATATCCTGCGAGGATAATAGAACATGGTCGCCAAACGCCTGGCCAAGGAGGAAGTAAGCACTATTCAATCCATCTATCTACATAACTTTTCCACCATCAAACCATTAGCTATGCTAGCATTATCTGTGCAAAATATCAATAAATATTTTCATCAACCCGTTGAATTTCAGGTTTTAAAAAACATATCTTTTGATATAAATCCGGGGGAGTTTGTGGCTATTGTTGGCAAATCAGGATCCGGAAAATCAACCTTACTGTATTTGCTATCCACTATGGATACGGATTACGGAGGTTCTATTGCTATAAATGGTACGCGGGTAACCGGAATGCCCCAAAATAAGCTGGCCCGTTTTCGAAATGAGCAAATCGGTTTTGTTTTTCAGTTTCATTTCCTGTTGCCCGAATTTTCTGTTTTGGATAACGTGATGTTACCGGCTTTAAAACGCAAAAAAAAGTCTAGGCCAGAAATTGAACACGAAGCGATGGCGTTATTGGACCTACTTGGCATTAAAGGCCACGAACGCAAAAAAGCCTCCCGCATATCCGGCGGCCAGCAACAACGGGTGGCTATTGCTCGAGCCCTGATCAATGGACCCGCTATTATTATGGGTGACGAACCGACAGGGAATCTAGATTCTAAAAATACCGAAATCGTATTTGATATCTTTCGGCAATTAGCTGCAGAACGTGGGCAAACCATTATTGCAGTCACCCACGACGATGCGTTTGCAGCCAATTGTGATCGTATTATTGAATTATCCGATGGAGAAATGATTTTATCTTAGTCTGTAATCAGGTGTGCATAGCCTTTATCGATCAAGGGCTTTGTACACACGTGGAATAAACTTTTATTAAACCAGATCCTTTTGAAAACAAGAATTCACGTTTTCCTACCTATCGCCTTATCAATTACACTTCCTGTACTGAGTTTGTTTAACCCTTCTGGCAAGCCTACGGTGGATTCTTTTGGCATCTTCCAAGGGTGGATTTCTGCCTCTATTTTTTTGTATGCTTTGTGGTACGCACTCATGCGAACCTGGAAAAAAATGAAGGGTCCCATCTTCCTTTGGCCAGGAGCTATAATGGTCATTTTTTTCCTTATCCAGTTTATGACCTATCACGTATTATCTGATTCACCTTTAACGGAGTTGGCTAAAATGGCGACCTTCAGGACAATCGTTCCGTCTATACTTTTCTTATCCATACAATTTGCTTTATATGCGCAACTGAATATTACCCAACTCTTATTGGAAAAAGAACAACTCCAAACCGAAAACTATCGGGTCAAATTAATGGCTTTACGCGCTCAGATCGATCCCCACTTTTTATTTAATTCTATGAATACCCTGCGGTCATTGATCCGGCAAAAAAATGATAAAGCGGAACAATTTGTGATGAGCCTGGCTGATTTTTACCGCCATACCCTCAAACATGATGACAGCACTACCCTACCACTCTCTGAGGAACTACAGGTTTTGGAATCCTATTTGTTTTTAATGAAAAGCCGCAACGAAAATGCAGTACTGCTGGACATAAAAATTCATCCTTCTTTTTCGGCATATCATCTGCCTATATTGGCTCTGCAAGTGTTAGCAGAAAACTGTTTTAAACACAATAGCATGACAGCTAAGCATCCATTATGCATCACCTTGTATACCGATACTGAACCGTATATTGTTATACAAAATAACATCCAACCCAAACTGGATCCGATGCCCTCCTCTGGTCTGGGCCTCGAACTGATCCGAAAACGATACGAACTGCTCAATATTAAGGATGGAATACTTGTTGCATCAACGCAAGATCAATTTATTGTCAAACTCAAGTTAATTGCTCCATGAACATTTTGATTGTAGAGGACGAAGCGCACACCGCTTCATTATTACAGGAAATTATTGAGCGGGACCCTGAATTTTTAGTCATCCAGAGACTAGAATCTGTTGTAGAAACCGTACAATACTTAACCCAACATCAACAGAATATTGATTTGATGTTTTTAGATATCCAGCTGGCAGATGGAAAAAGTTTCGAAATATTTAAGCACATCGACATTGTCATTCCCATCATTTTCTGTACAGCCTACGATCAGTATACCCTAGAAGCGATTAAAAACAATGGTATTGACTATGTGCTAAAACCATTCAAAGAAGAGGAAATCCATACCGCTTTACAGAAATACAAGAATCTGGCCGCTCGTTTGCAATCCAAAGTGTCCGTGCCGTTCCAGCCTATACCAGTAACAAATTATCAAAAAAACTTCCTGACCCAAAAAAGGGAAAAATCACGCATTATACCTACCCAAGATATTGCCATCTTCTGGGTCCAAAATGATATAGTCAGTTTGTATACCTTCAAGGCGGAGAAGCTTCCCCTTTTTAAAAAGCTGGAATACGTAGAAAACGTTTGTGACCCTTATCAGTTTTTTAGGGTCAACCGGCAAATGCTGATCAACCGCGATGCCATCCACTCTTTTGAGCCTTACTTTAACCGCAAGGTAGTGGTTCATCTAAACGTTACTTTCGAAGAACAAATCATTGTCAGTCGGCTCAAGGTTACCCCTTTCAAAGAATGGCTCCAACAATAAGCGCATCGCTAAAGTGGATCTAGTAAAGTTAATTTTTCGACCGCTGTCTGATTCTGCGGTTGCGCTCGCGTTCACGTCGTTTTTGGCTTTTTTCCCATTGTAGCTTTTCTCTTTTCCAAAAGCGGTAGCGAATGCTTATTCCGGTTTGGCTGTAGATTGTTTTTTCACCTCCTACCAAATTGATAGCCGGTTTAAAATCATAAGATAAGTTCATATTACCCAACGTCATTTCGATACCGATAATTCCATCTAGCCCGAAACTATTGGATGTAATCGCACCCTCCACTTCCGGGTCACCTGAAGTAGTCCCCCAGCCTTGGTGTATACCTAATCCAGAGTACAAATTAAAGTTTCGGAAAAGTAAGTTATTGTGGTTAGCAGCCAGTATGGTTAGCATCGTCTCATCCCTGACCAAGCTGGACTGGACAAGTAATTCAGCAGTCCAGTTATCATATACTCTTTGTTTGACAGTCAGGCCCCAGTCGGTACCTAATCGCAAACCGCCTGCTGTGTTATAAGACTGAGCTAGTAAAGAAGAGCCAGTAAGCATACATACGAACGTGATCAAATTTTTCATATATATTTAACGGATACTTACCCTAACTTTAGTGTAACCAAAATCTTAAAATAGCCTTAATCTTATTTAATAAACGTCCATATTTTAGACTTAATTCCAGGCACTAAAAAAGGTACGTAAGCATGGCTTACGTACCTTTTTTGTTTGATAATGAAACGTATTCTAAACTTAAATCTGGCGTTGCATCTCTTGGTTAAACGCAACCAACCAATAGGCCCTTTCCAATACTAATCAAAGAAATTGTCGTATTGATTTCTGTGGCCAGGTTCACGGACTTTTTCTTTCAACGGTTGGTTAAGGTCCAGCACATCACTATCATTATTCGCTTGTTCGAGCAGGGTTAATTTTTCTTCACCTAAGAGTAAGCTGGTTCCTTCTTTTTCCCATTCTTCAAGCATTTTGAGGCCTTCCTCTTCAAAAATACCATTCTGTAAGTCAATGGACTCCATCACATTTTTCGACATATCCATGAACCGCTCCATCTCCCCAACCTTGCTGGCCACGTCATCCGCAACGGCTTCCATAGCTGCATCGAACAAAGCTCTGCGGTCCGGATCGCCAGACATAATACTCATAGCCGACTTCATAGCCGAATTGGATGCATGAATAGCTTTTCGTTCCTGCTCTTTTATGGTAACCTGATCATGAATATCTTCCTTCAGAATCAGAGAGTTCTCGTACATACGTGTCAGGACACGGTACATGACTTCCATCCTTTTGTACAAGTCTTCAAGCCGCATATTAGACTCCCGTAGTCGGCCAGCATTCCGCGACTTTAGGATCATGGTTGATCGTTTGTTATTCTCTTTGGCTTTGGAAGCCAATTCGAGATTACTCTCAATCTCTTTTTTATTGTTGTGAATAATCTCTTGCAGCTTATGCATTTGGCCCCGTAGTTTGGAAATTTGTTTATTCATTTCCCGGAGCTTATTATTTAATTCTTTAACGTAATTTTTGAGGATACCGATAGGATCGAGTTCTACAAAAATACCAGTAATCCAGCGCATAACACTTTTGTACATATACCACACCAGATTACGAGCACGTGGATCGATGATAACGTAGGCGGCAGCGGCCAAGATCAACAGCATAATACTTAAGTACAATACGTTTTGTGCCAGTGCAATTAAAGCTGGTAAAAAGGTAGCCAACAAAAAACCACCTGCGGCCAATATACCAATCAGAAAAATTAGACCTGTAGTCCCTTCCGGGCGTTTCCAGAATGATTTAGGCTTCGAAGTTGATTGCAATGCATCCATAGTAATTCCGTAATATATTTTAAGCATGTGTATACATGCTCGATATTATTTATGTAGTTTTTTCAGGGCGTCAATATCTTCCTGAACTTGATTAAGCATTATGGTAAGTGCCGATTGAAAATCGGCTGCCGTTTCTCGAATAGTATCTGAGGCTTCCTCTGCGCTTTGCCGCAGGTTAGCGGTTTCTTGGTCTAAGGTAGCTACTTCCTTTTGAAGTTGTTCGATTTGCTTCTTTTTCTTTTCTATTTCTTTCGATAAAGTATGTAAACGGTCCTGGGGTGTTTTCACTTTTTCTTGCTGCTGTTTACGCAAAACATCCCTAAATTTATAACCTTCTTCCTGCATAATATCCGACGGTTGCCGAGCTGCTTGCAGAGCATGCCGCAAGGTTACCCCTTCTTTGGCGGTGGCTTGAAAAGCAGCCTGATACTTTTGATCCAGAGGAAGATGATCGGATTGATGCTTTAGGTTTTTTCGAAAAGCGAGATAGTCAAACTCTTGGCGCGTAGCTGACTGCATGGCACGCAGCAATATATCAGCGAATTTTTTGGTTTTAGAACCCATTTGATAGCTTTTATAAGAAATAAACAACCCCTATTTCAGGACGTTAATTCTTTTGGACCAAGGCCCTTTGATTCTCTACAAAGTAATTAAAAAAGGCGTGAAACCACAACCTGAATGCCTATCTTGCGAACAACCATAATCTTGTTGATATGACCATCGACATTACCATTCCTGTTCTTAATGAAGAAGAAACGCTGGTAGAGCAAGTAGGTATACTACATACATTCCTGATTCAGGAAATGCCTGACCGATCGAAATGGAAAATCATTATTGCAGATAATGGTTCTACAGATCAAACAGCAGAACGCGCCACACAATTAAGCCATACTTACCCAGAGGTGAAATTGGTAGTTGTACCTAGCAAGGGAGTGGGCTTGGCTTTAAAGACATCATGGATGCAATCCGAGGCTGACTTGGTAGGGTATATGGACCTAGACTTAGCAACTGCATTAACGCATTTCACAGAAGCGTATCAAAAACTTACCGTTGAGCAATATGATCTGGTTTATGCGACGCGCCTGCACTCGGACTCAATCGTTATTAATCGGCCTCTAAAACGCGAAATAGCATCCCGTGGGTTTAACCGTATTTTAAAAGCTTATCTGGGTGTTGGGTTTTCGGATGGGATGTGTGGTTTTAAATTCCTGCATCGCAAACATCTAGCGCCTATCATGGAAAATGGAGCCCAAAATGATGGC
Organism: Saprospiraceae bacterium; assembly: GCA_013214265.1. Lineage (GTDB taxonomy): Bacteria > Bacteroidota > Bacteroidia > Chitinophagales > Saprospiraceae > DT-110. The sequence goes on from JABSSK010000247.1 coordinate 5,971, forward strand.
TGGTTCTTCTCCACGGAATTACTAACGGTAGCGGAATGGTTGGACCTAAAGCTGTATGAGTTACCCGTTGTCTGGACAGATGATACAAGCAGTTCGCGCGTAAAAATTGTTCCCTTGGCGAAGCGCTATCTAAAATCTATGCGCGCACTTAAGCAGTTTGGTAAAGCCAAAGGCTTGTTGTAATTTTTTCAAAAACCATTCCATTATGGAAATCATGCTTGGAACTGCCTTATGGGGATGGACGACTCCTCCTACCGTATGCTATCAGCTTCTCGATCATTTTTACGAAAGTGGTTATCGACAAGTTGATGCAGCTACGAATTATCCCATTAATAAAAATCCAAGTGATTTCCGTCGCGGGGAAAAGATTCTGGCCGAATGGATTCAAGCCCATCAGGTTTCTGATCTGGATATCTGTATGAAAGTGGGTAGCCTCGACAACATGAAGTCACCAGATCATAACCTCAGCCCTTCGTTTTTACTTTTTAATCGGGAGCAATACCGCCAGATGTTTGGTGAAAATCTGGCTTGTTTTATGATCCATTGGGACAACCGGCATGCGGCCGATGACATTGCCACTACACTCGAGGTACTTTCCGAGATCTATTCTGAAGGACTAGCTGTTGGTTTTTCAGGGCTTGCCCACCCTACCGTCTATCATACCTTATGGGATCATTATAATTTGGGGAAGCCATGGATACAAATGAAGCACAACCTGTTATATAGTGATCTGCCGCGATATGCGCAATTAGCAGATCGCTGTATCACCTATGCGTACGGGCTAAATGCTGGTGGCATCAAATTGGATACGCATCAGTACCGTTCTTCCAGTTCGCTGGTCGTTCGTAGTGGAGAAGACAAACCGGCACCGCCACCTATCCTGCATGATTTACTTACCTTACGCCAACAATGGCTAGACCAGGAAAATGCACCCTCCTTTTCAGCTTTTTTTGAAGTAGCCTTATTATTTGGCTTTTGCAGTCCCGGAATTCATGGCCTGATTTTAGGCGGAAGCCACTTACAACAATTACAAAACAATCTGGAAACCG
>JABSSK010000248.1 GCA_013214265.1 Saprospiraceae bacterium
TTGAACAGCATCCGCAGGGGCTCAATTATTTTGAGCTTTAGCTTATCGGGAAGCCCTCCTACATTATGGTGCGACTTGATGGTTACGGAAGGGCCATGAACAGAGACCGACTCGATCACATCCGGATAAATAGTACCCTGTCCCAACCATTTTATGGCTTTATCCTCATCCTCCAGTTTATGAGCTTCCGCTTCGAATACTTCGATAAAAACGCGTCCGATGGCCTTGCGTTTCGCTTCCGGATTCGTAACGCCTGCGAGGGCTTCATAAAACTTATCTTTGGCATCAACACCCACAATATTCAGACCCATATCCTGGTAGGAATCCAATACTTCAGTAAACTCATCTTTGCGCAACAAGCCATTATCTACAAAGAAGCACACCAGATTCTTACCGATCGCTCGATGCAGGAGGACGGCTGCTACACTGGAATCTACCCCCCCGGAAAGGCCCATAAGTACATGCTCATCACCCAGTGTTTGCTTTAGTTCCGCTACCGTTTGATCAACAAAAGCCGCAGGCGTCCAATCGCCCTGGCACTGGCATATATCCATCACAAAATTATGCAGCAATACCTTTCCATCCAGGCTATGCGTTACCTCCGGATGGAACTGCAAGCAATACACCGGATGCGCAAAACGGCCGGCTTTACCACGAAAAGCAGCTACTTCAATACGGTCGGTTCCCGCCAGCAATTCAAAATCATCAGGTAAAGCCGTAATGGTATCCCCGTGTGACATCCACACCTGAGAATTATGAGGAATATTATTGAGCAGAGGATCCTCCTGAAAGTGATCAGATAGCAGGGCTTTTCCGTATTCTCTTTTTGCGGAAGCAGCAACTTGCCCCCCGTGTGCCTGCGCAATGTACTGCGCTCCATAACAGACACCTAAAACGGGTCGTTTACCGATCAGCTTATCCAAATCCACATGCAACGCACGTTCATCGGTTACAGAAAAAGGACTACCCGACAGAATAAACCCTTTGTAAGAGTCATCCAGATCAGGAATTTTATTGTAAGGCACGATTTCGCTATATACATTCAACTCCCGCACCCGACGGGCAATAAGTTGGGTGTACTGGCTACCAAAATCTAAAATGAGTATTCTATCGGTCATACAACAAAGATAAAATATTGAAGTGAATCCACTTATTTCTTTACACCGGAGGCCTGCCCGCTGTACTGTTCATAAACACATACAGGTCGGGCCTGCGGATAATGGTTTTTATATCTGACAGCTCGCAGAGACGACACGTTGCCCCCGGCGATCCACAATTTCTTACTCATTGAGCCCCCGGCCTTTTTTTTGCACGCGCCCATCCGACTGTAGTTTTTTCATCAGTCGGTCCAGAATGCCATTGATAAAGTCTTTACTCTTATCGGTGCTGTACATCTTCGAAATTTCTACGAATTCATTCAGCGTAACTTTTGCCGGAATAGTAGGAAAATGGATCAACTCACAGACAGCCATCTTCAGAAGAATCATATCGATAACAGCTACCCGATCCGCATCCCAGTTTTTCAGGCTGGGTTCGATGATACCTAATAACTCGGTATCCGACTTGTGTAATTGGGCAAACAGTTCTTCCCCAAATGCTTTGACTGTCTCGGCATTGGGTTTGTAAGGCAAGTAAAAGTCATCCGCTGCGGGTAAGGCTTTGATGGTCTTTTTCAGGCTTCCAACCACCAGCGATTTATCATCAAACCACTGCATGGAAAAGTCTTCCATAGTTTCATCAAATAATTCGCTGGATGAGGCTTCTTTGTACAGTGCCAACAAAAGGGTAATGGTTTCGTCCAGTGTATTCTCCTCCTTTTGTAAGAACGCATCGTAGCGTTCATCCTTAGCAAAAGACGTATAAATGGTACGAACAATATCCTCGTCGATACTGGCGTCCAGTTTATATGTCCTCAGATAATCCTGAAAGATATTATGCTTTACTAAGGATTGGATCAGCGGATTGTGGTATAATTTGGCTGAAAACTTACGGTCGGTTTCCGTAGGCAGCAGTTTGGCCGTGCGTTTTTCGGCATCCGTCAGGGCGTAACCCGCAAATCGCACCAGATAATGCACATTCAGCAGATAGAGCTGAAAAGATACATCGACCTTTTTGCGATATAAAGCAATGGCGGATTCATACGTGAACCGTGGATCACGACTCATCGAATAAAGCATCTGCATCACTTTGATGCGGACATTCCTTCTACTCAACATAGATTCTATGCGCTTTTACCCTTTTACGGGTTGACATACTGCAACGAAAGGCCCATTAATCCAAACGGGAATACCGTTTTTGTACATCCTGAACAAATCGTTTCGTCGGTACCAATTTGCATCACTAATTAATAGTAGGACAAAGGTTAAAAAAAATCGGTGTATACTGAAAAAAAGTATACACCGATTACCTTAGAATGTATAAGTTCTGCTATTCAGCTACCGGAAACCGGCTAGAGATGGTTTCATAATCGGGAAATTTGCGATAATGCCATTTCTTGACGATGGTTCCATCCTCTAACAATACGACCCCCGGATTCGAGCGCACAATCGTTTTTAAGAGAATATCATCACCTACATAAAAAGTAAGGTCCAGGCCGATCCGTTCCTGGAAGGCTTCGAAACTCTCCGGGGCAGCATAACTGGTCATCACATAAACTTCGGCCCCTTCTTCAGTAGCTTGTTGCACCACGGGTACAATCTTTTCCTTCCACTTTTTCACATACTCCTCGGGCCAGTCGTAGGTTTCGGTGCGTACTTCTTCTTCAACAACTACGTAATTTGTATCCATTACCCAATTGGCATCCTGCAACAGCGAATCGATCAGCATTACCGTATCCTGCACGATGGCTGTTCCGTAGGTGATATCAGTCTTTAGATTATAGGCTACAATCATGTAGGCATAACCCGGAACGGTCAAAATATCTTCATTAACGCTAATGCCCTCCAGGTTGCTAATATCAAAGTCGCTAATCTTAGTAGCTTCGATAGCCGGCTCCGACTTGATCTGGTCCAGCTCCCATTCCGCACTAGGATACTTTTTATATTCTTTCAAATACTGTTCGTAAGGTACCTCGACTACCTTACCACTTTCCTTGTTGGTCATTTTATACGCCAGAATTTCTACGTTCTGTGCGGCTTCAACTTCTGCCTGTTTGGTTTCGTATACATTTACGCCTTCTTTGAATGGGCGGAAATCAGCGTGTGGAATATCCCAAATGTAGTTGCTAAAACAGTACAATAGTAACCCGAGGGTGGAGATAGCCAGTACACCATTCCGCATCCCTTTGCTTCCTATCTGGTGCATGGACGAATGCATAAACAAGAAGAGCACTGCCGGGAACAACAAGAAAATATCTTTAAGGAAGGACGTGCGGGGCTCTAATTTTATAAAGTCACCAAAGCAACCACAATCCGTTACTTTCATATTGGTCACCACATAATCCCCCCACTGACCAAACTGGAAGAAGTTGACGCCTTCCGGAACGTAGCCAGTAAGGAACGTGAATCCAGTCAGGAACGTAAAGAAAGCTACAATGGCAAAAAATGTCCATGCGGCCAATTTCCGCTGTGCTCCCAGAATAAGGGCAATCCCTAGCACAATTTCCAAGATAATCATGAAGACGGAAAATGAATTCGCATAATTGGCTAACCAAGGGAACAATGGCGCAATAAAGGAAAGGGCCGTATCACTGAAAGTCGCTTCAAATTCAGCAAAATACTGTTCCATTTTATAAGCGGTGCCTAGCGGATCAACCGCTTTGACCCAACCCGAAAAAATGAATAATGCGCCACAGAAATTTTGTAAGACACTAACCAGTAAATTTTTTCGCTGATTCATCAATCCGGCAGTAATACCTGTGATTACCAGTGAAGCGATAGCGATATACAACAAAAGCGTACCTAACGTCATAGCTTTATTTATTTTTCATAGTGGGTGACGAAGTGGATGCTTCCTCCTCCCTTAATATCAAAGCAAAAAATGCATAATTTATTATATCCTGATAATTGGCAGCTAGCCCTTCCGAAACTAGCGTTTGGCCTGCATTATCTTCAATTTGCTTGATGCGAAGCAATTTCATCAGTATCAAATCCGTGATTGAACTCACCCGCATGTCGCGCCAAGCTTCCCCGTAGTCATGATTTTTACGAATCATAAGTTCCCGAGTCTCGGTCATTTTTTCATCATATCGTGCCAGCGCATGGGCCGGGTCCAACTCTATTTCCGGCATTTCATCCACCGGCTCATCCAATTGAATCAACGCCATGATACTGTAATTAACGATAGCCTCAAAAGCATCATCTTGCGATTCCTCCACCCTTGCTCCACCTACTTGCTGAAGGGTTCGAATTCGTTTAGCTTTAATCATAATCTGATCGGTCAGCGAAGCGGGTCGCAGAACCCGCCAAGCGGTGCCATAGTCACTGGTCTTCACCTTAAATGTAGCCCGGCAGCCTGCTGCCAGACCGTCATATTGATCAAGCGTTTTTTGCACAGTTTTCTTTTTCGCAAATATAGTTAATTCGTCCTTTCCGCTAAGATGAAAAAAATTACAGAATCGTTTTGCCAATAACTTGTTAACAAAGGGGTTCTGCCCTAAATACGTTCCACCTACAGGTGTATATATAATGATAACGGGTTTTCCTTACGCTTGATTGCAGGCTACCCTCCCAACATCATTATGCTGCCTGTATTATCTTTGCGCCTAGTGAACACCAAACTTAACTGCTACCACTTCCATGGTTTATCTATTACTCTCCATTGCTTGTTCGACAGCTATTGTACTGTTATTCAAGGCATTCAATCATTTTCAAATTCAGAATTTACCGGCCATAACCGTTAATTATGCGGTCTGTGTGCTGTGTGCCTGGCTCACCCTGGGAGCATTCCCTCTGGCTACGAATATAACCGAGCAGGTATGGTTTCCTTATGCGATGGTGCTGGGATTTGTTTTTATTACAGGATTCAACCTCGGCGCTTCCACGGTACGTATTTTCTCGGTAACGATTGGTGCTGTGATGCAGAAAATGTCACTGGTGATTACGGTGATATACACCACAGTAGCGTTTGCGGAGCCCGTTACCTTGGTGAAGGTATTAGGTATTCTAGCAGCGGCAGCAGCTATCATTTTAATTAACCTTCCGGTAAAAAAAGATCAAAAAAACCACGTCCCACGCCCTTGGTATTTATACCTTATTCCTGTGGGTACGCTGATCACCAGCGCCTTAATGGAAATTCTTCTTTTCCGGGTGGAGCGTATTACCGGACAAAATGCAGATCTTTCCTTTTTGGCTACCCTCTTTAGTTTGGCCTGTATGCTGGGGGTGATTACACTGGCGGCAGGATTCTTTTTTTCCCGTCAGCACAACCTTGTTCGGGGCAAAGATATTCTGGCCGGAATCATCCTGGGCGTTATCAATTTTGGGTCCATTTACTTTTTACTTAAAGTTATTGGTATCGGATGGGATGGATCCGTCGTTTTTCCAGTGAATAATGTAGCTATCATAGCTTGTGCAGCACCCCTGGCCGTATGGATTTTCCGGGAAAAATTGAGTACAAACAATAAAATAGGCCTATTATTGGCGGTAGTGGCTATTGCCCTGATTGCATTATCTGCTTAATCCTATGCCAGAGAAACATTCATTTTTCACCCTAACAGAAGCGAGCTACGGCGAATACCGCGCTAAAGGCAGTAAATTTTTAGCTTACGCTATGCCCGTATACTCCGATCAGGATATTGAAAACGCTCAGACCAGGGTTCGCAAAGAACATCCAAAGGCTCGTCACCATTGCTACGCTTGGCGCCTCGGTCTTGACCAAAATCAATACCGAGCCAATGATGATGGGGAACCTTCCGGTACTGCGGGCCGCCCGATCCTTGGTCAAATCGACAAACTTCATCTTACCCATGTCATCGTGATTGTCGTACGCTATTTTGGAGGCACCTTACTGGGCACCTCAGGCCTCATTCAGGCCTACCGCAGCGCAGCAGCTGAAGCCCTCAGTGCCGGTCATATTCAGGAAAAGAAGCTGAAGGATACGTTTCAGCTTTTGTTCACTTACGAGAAAATGCCCCTGGTCATGACGGCTATCTCTAAAATCGGACTACCAGTTCTTGATCAGGATTTTAGCGACAGCGGCATAATAACGGTTGCGATACCCAAAGCTGAGGTAGAGGCTACCCTGCTCAAACTCAAAGCTCTAGTCGCTGAAATCTATGAAGAAGAAGTGGCCGATCATCCCATTATTGAAGGTTTTACCATCAAATTTATGGAAACCACCTTCTAGCACTACACGATATCTGCCCCGGTGCCCGCCAATGGTGCCAACCCTATATCTCCCGCTCCGCAGCGTGTAGCCGAAGGGTAATAATAAAGAGGATAACAAACAAACCACCAGATACATAAAAGACTACCGGCCCCAATTGTCCCATCAATATCCCCCCAAAAATAAGACCCAATATACTTGCTGATGACCCCATACTATTGGCATATCCCATAATCGTACCCTGTATATCTGATTCACCCACGCGACTCAGTAAAGACAAGAACGAGGGCCACATCAATCCGTTACCCATAGCCATCAGAACCACTGCAACGTACAACCATAAGTCCGTACCCTGAGGCACTAAAAAGAAATTGATACATATTAATGCACAACCCACAGATACCAATAAAGAATCCGATACCCGATCACTCAGGTACGTCAATACCGGCCCCTGAAAAACGACTGTCACCAGGCTACTAACTGTAAAAAAAGTGCCGAGTTGAGCCGGTGTCCAGTTTAAGGTGCCCGAAGCATATAAAGGTAATCCAGCATAGAAGAAGCTGAAGCCCAAAAAAGTAACAAAGTAAACCAAAAACATCAATCGAATGTGGGGTAAATTAATGATATACCGGAATCCACGATCAGGACAATCTTGGCGTGCGTAGCAATCCTTGATTTCTACCGCATACAGCTTTTTGACATCAACGTTTGTCAGATCATTGGCCACATC
>JABSSK010000249.1:0-1753 GCA_013214265.1 Saprospiraceae bacterium
CAACATTAGATGTGGATCTTTCGGGTGATGGGACCGAAACGATCATTCCCTCAGATCTTGGTGTTATTACTAATGATGCTTGTGGCGAAGTGAATTTAAGTTTGGATAGAAATACGGTTAGCCTAAGTGATCTCGATCAAGACCCATTCGTTATATTGACCGCAACAGATATTAATAGCAATACATCAGTTTGTACCACAGAAATCAATCTGTTACTGGCCGATCCAGCCCTTGCAGATGATGCGACCAGAGTAATTGTCAAAGCATCCAATCTTATAGAAACAGGCCAACAACCTGCAATATTTGATCCCTGTGCGTGCCGAGACCAAATGGATAGTTTATCAAATGGTGAATTCACAAATAGAGGATTATTCAACGATGAAATCGTAGTTGTTTCTGCAACTCAAGGTGATAAATGGGAGATTACCGGTACTGCTGATAGTAAACCCCTCCCCTATTCTTACACTCCAGATTTGGGGGTACAACTCGAAGATCTGTCATCTGTGCAAAATGGAGATACCCTCACCTATTTAGGATCTACTATGGTAGGTAGTGATATTCGATATATATATTCGCTACCTATTATCCATCAAGATAGTGTAGGATATTCAGTAGAAGTAAAAGAAGCAAATGGGAAATACCCTAGCTTCACCTTGGTAACGGATAACATGTGCTTTTATCCAGACATTTATTTTGATGACATAGCCACTGGCTACCTTCAAACCTCTGCACCACTTAACCTTACAGGAACCAGCTTGAATAATATCCATGCGACAGGTGCTTTCCTTATAGCAGGTGACACCCTAATTAAAGGAACACTTCCTTTAGAATGGACACTCGACTTTAGTACGTTAGAGGCTGGTCCTACGGAGTTAATCTTTATTGTTGATGCAGATACCGCTGGTTCAAAGAATATAAACGACCCAGGCTGCAAGCAAAAAATTTATGAGCCTTTCGTTGTATCTGATGGCAACTTTGCCTGTAATGGACAAGTCAATGTAAATCTTAGCCAGCAATGCGAAGTAGAATTAGCCCTAAGTCAGTTGATGCGTGGTCGATATGTAAGCTCAATTGCCTATTTATATGATCTGACTATTGCCATGGATGGTCAAGTTTTATCGGATAATCTGATTACCCAACCGGGTATGTATGACTACAGGATTGATGGCCCTGATGGATTTGTCTGCTGGGGGAAAATTTCTGCTGAGGATAAATTCCCTCCTGTTCTAGAATCCGTTGATTTTACGCAAGACACCTTTTACTGTACTGATTTACAGGCTATCCTCGACAATCCCCAAACCCTTGATCCCACCAGCGATATATTTACGGGTATTGCTTATTTTCGGGATGCATGTGAATCAGATTATTCAGAAATCGAGTTTGCCGATCGCGTAGAATTTGGTAATTGTTCAGATGGTTTTACAGCCAAGATATTCAGAACATTCACTGCTTATGGCCCTGAAGGTAAATCTGCTGACACAACACAAGTCATTACGTTTGTTGTTCCTCCTTTGGATAGCCTTATTCAATTGGATGAAGCTATCCAAGTACAAACTTGCCAAGCAGATCAAGAAATAGCGCCTCCATTCTGGCCATTTTGGATAAATACGATTGGCGATACGATTTATATAAATGAAGTAGAATGCGGATATGGCATTTCGGTTGACTCAACAGTATTTCCAATATGCAGCAACCAAGGTCGTAAGATTGAGCGCGTAATCCGTGTTTTTGACTGGTGTGCGAATCAAACCTT
>JABSSK010000249.1:2115-6986 GCA_013214265.1 Saprospiraceae bacterium
AACTATCTCGACAATAGGGGTTCTGCGGTTGGTTTACCTATTGGCGTATATGCATTGATCCTTGATGTTTCTGATGGTTGTTATAATCAAGCAGCAGGAGTAGTTTTCTTTACGATCGAAGATCAAATTACGCCAACCATGATGTGTGATGACAACATAAATGTTTCGTTGAGTAATGCAGGATATGCTAAAGTTTATACATCCGATATAGATGAGGGCTCGTATGATCTTTGCCAGATGGGAGGAATACAAGTGAGGCGTTCTATTTCCGAGGACTGTATCCAGTCAGGTCTCTTTTCTCAGGAAGATCTTATCGAGGAAGATGGTTTATATTACACACCTTGGCTTGATTATGTTGAGTTTTTTTGCTGTGACCTTTTGGATGCACCCATTGTAGAAGTTCAAGGGTATGATCTTGCAGTTAATCCCCTAACTGGATTACCATCCAATAATGTAAACACCTGCTGGGCCTCACTTCACTTAGACGATAAATTGGACCCACAGTGTAGTAATTTATCTGCGGTCACAACGGATTGTAATGACCCTATGTTGCATGACTTATCTCATTTTGGTATCCCTGAAATGCCCATAAGCTCATGCAATAATATGATTACGGAAGAGTTAAGTCCAATTATCGACCTAGACCGCTGTGGATTTGGTACTATTACGCGACAGTTCAAAACCATAAAGAACAAAGGTACGAACGTAGAGGAGCAGTCAGAAATATGTACACAGATCATTTCCGTAGTCCAGAAGCATGATTATTGGGTGTCATTCCCTGCTGATCAATCTGCAAATTGTGGTTCAGAAGTAGCCATTACCGGCGTATCATTCTCTGAAAAAGCCTGTGATTTAATTGCCGTATCTCAATATGATGAAACCTTTTTTGCTACAGAGGACCCAAATGCCTGTTATAAAATATTCAGGACATATCAGATTATCAATTGGTGTGAGTATGACGGTGAAGCAGAACCTACGCTTATTTCCCGAGATTGGGATCGTTGGCATGATACTAACCCACAACAACCAGATGGCGACAATCAGCCGGGCGATGAACCCATTTTTGTTCATGTAAAGATAAATTATGCCGATAATGCACCCGATACGGTATATTACGATAATAATGATAATCCGTATGATGAAAGCGTGACCAATAATAATCAGACTTACGGTTATTGGTGGCGAGTCATTTCAGGATCTGCCAACCCTGATGAAGAAGACTATTATGAGGGTAATGGTTCGGTTTGGCCGAACGATGGCAATCAAAACGACAGTGACATTTCTGGCAATACGCAAGGTGACGATACAGATGCTCGTTATGGAAGCTTCGGCTATTTTCAGTATACACAACACATTGTTGTCTATGATGATACTGATCCCGAGTTAACCATTATGGGTGCGGATACTTTCTGCTCCAATGATAATAATGATTGTGTAGGCGAAATAAATTTTTCGGTCTCTGCTACTGACCTTTGCACCAGCGACGAACTAGACTTGACTATACGGATCCAGCTCGATTTATTAAATGATGGTTTTATAGATGAAGATGTATCCGATGAACTTGTATCGGACCAGTTCAATGGTCGATATCCATTTGGTGAACATCGCTTTTTGATCACAGCGGATGATGGGTGCGGGAATACTGTTCAGCAAGACTATGTTTTCACCATAATCGACTGCAAAGCACCAACACCTATTGTACGTAATGTTATTAGCATAGAACTAACTCGAGATGATCAGGATTCAACTGGAGCTTCGGCTTTTGTATGGGCAGAAGATTATTTAGCCTCTCCTGTATTTGATTGTTCTGGGCAAGGTGAAGATGGGGAAGTAACGCATTTTTCCATCAATCGTAAAGGCGATATACCTAATCCTAATCAAGATAGTATTTATGTAAATTGTTCTGAAGCGGTTCAAACTATCGAAGTAGAAATTCATGCTTGGGATCTATTTGGAAACCATGATTTTGTGAATGCGTATTTATTAGTTCAGGACAACTTAGGGTCGTGTGACCAAACTGCTGGCGAAGGTCAAATCACAGGTTCTGTATTCACGTCAGGAGGAGATCCTGTTAACGAAGTGGAAATCATTCTAAGTGGCCGAAATCCTGCAATGTACGTTACAAACGCAACGGGAACCTATGCTTTTTCTGGGCTGTATGAAGGATTAGATTTCACTATTATTCCCAAGAAGAATACCTTTCATGAAAACGGAGTCTCCACCTTTGACCTTATTTTGATACAAAAGCACATTCTAGGCATGCAGCTTTTAAAATCCCCTTATCAACTAGTTGCAGCTGATATCAATAATAGCAGATCTATTACAACTATGGATCTGATACAATTGCGTAAACTTGTGCTCAATTTAACTTCCGAATTCTCAAATAATACCAGCTGGCGTTTTATAGATTCAGAATATGCTTTCAACTCCCCTGAGGCCGTTTTCGAAACTACGCTTCCTGAGGCAAAAAATCTAAATAACCTAGATGGGGAAGAAACCGCCAATTTTGTAGCGGTCAAAATAGGTGATGTTAATGGATCTGCCCTAGCTTATGTCCATCCTAGAAGTGACCAACCTTATACCATAAACCATTCAGGTCCATCCATCATAGCACCTTCCGAAAGCATAATTGTTTCTTTTAATAAATCAGACTTGACACCTATTTCGGGTTTACAATTTACGCTGCAATGGAACCCAAGAGCCATTGAGATAATTGACTATCTTCCGGGATTAATTTCCAAAGAAGAAATGGGCTGGCATACAGACTCAGGAGAGATAACCATCAGTTGGATTAACTTACAAGATAAGATAGGTGATAAAGAAATATTTTTCAGTTTAGAGCTGAGGAATAAGCAAAAATCTGATCTTCCATTAAGTAATATTTTTACATTAAGTGATCGTCTAACGAAATGTGAAGCTTATCATCAGGGAACAGATGAAATCATGCCAATTCTTTTGTCAAACTCAGGTATTCCATCTAAACAAAAAGTGGAATTAATAAATCAACCCAACCCTTTTTCAACGGAAACAGAAATATGTTTTAGTCTTCCCAAGAAAACCAAAGGTAAAATCACCATTAAGGATTCCGCAGGTAAGATTATCAAAAAAATTGAGTCCCAATTTGACATGGGGTCTAATCGAATACCAATTTCTAAAAAAGAACTTTCAGGACCAGGGGTCTATTATTATTCTCTCGAAACGCAAAACAATCTAATCACCAAACGAATGCTTTTACTAAACTAAATCAATATGGTTTGGCAATAATCAAGTAAAAACCTTTTTGCATTTAAAATGAAAGGAGTGTTACATCCCTTTACTGACATTTTGTTTCTCGACTGATTGTCATCAACATTTGTGTGCAATTATCTTTTAATATGGCTCCAAAATATTTACCATATTAAAGAATTAACTTTTTTGAAAAAAACTATCCTTCATTTATTCGCCAACGCGAAGATGATACAGAATAATTATTCCTTCAATCACTAAGTCTATCTCAAAAATTTCACTTTTCATTCTAATCTCTTCTTTTTCGATGAAAAAAAGGCAAGTATATCCCTTTAGCCTCATTTCCTTTTCCAAAACTTCATTATATTTGACATAAATAGCTGTCAGAACATAAACGGATGATGTGTTACTTTTCCAATTTCGAAGTGATGCAATATTCTTTCACCCTGACGCTTCCTTAATTACAATACAAGTTCAACGTGATTTCTTTTTTGGAAAATCACATTTTTTGTATTGGATTTTTATTTTGCGATAACCTAACTTCTTTCTAAACAAATCTTTAATCTTATGGGAAAAACGAACTTTACTTTTGTTCGTCCGATGAGTTGGGCTGCTAGCCTTCTCGTTATGGCGTTCATGTTCGTGGCTCAGGCAACCTACGCTCAGTCGTGTGGTTGTCAGGACCAAGTGAATGTGACCCTTGGTGCGGATTGCACCTTAGACCTTACTCTTGACATGGTTGGAGCAGGTGACTGTTCTGGAGCTGACCGTGTTATTGTCAATGACGGCGACGCCAACAATGGAGCCACCATTGACTGTCCTGGTTTATACACTTATGGTATTTTTGATGCTTCTAACAACTTAATCTGCTGGGGTGAAGTACTAGCTGAAGACAAATCAGCGCCCGAGTTTGAGGCAGAGGTTGACATCAAAGGGGATCCTATCGAGTGTATTTACATTGATGATCTTTTGAACAATGCGTCGTCGATTGATCCAACACACCCACTTTACATTGGTTACGTAACCTTTACGGACAATTGTGAAGATTGTGGTTGTGATGTGGATGTTAAGTTTTTCGATAATGTTGTTTATGAGGCATGTCCGTCATCAACTGATTTTGGTGATGAATACTTTAATGCGACACTAACCCGTAAGTTTACCGCTACGGATTGTAATGGGTACACGACAGATTACTCTGTTACGTACGACTTCTACCGTCCTGGTTTGGATGATCTGACTGATCCTGTTGACACGGATGTACAGACTTGTGATGCAGCATCTGAGGGTTACGAATGCCCTATGCCTTACTGGGTTGGTTGCTTTGATCTAGATGGTGATAGTTCCAATGATCTTATTTATCTAGATGATTTAGATTGCAACTACAGTGTAACTACAGATGTTACCGAATTCCCTGTTTGTGGTGGTAGCGGTATCAAGTACGAGTGTGTTATTACTGTATTCGACTGGTGTGCAGGTGAATCAGACGAGGTTGCGACGTACATTTCTAAGTACACGGATGCATTAGGTCCGGATTTCACAGGTGCTGCGATCGACGGAGAGATTGGTGCAATGAGCCCTGCGCCTAGTGGGTCGATTGCACAGGTATCTACTGGTCCTGCGGATTGTACAGCTGCTTTTTCTACTAC
>JABSSK010000025.1 GCA_013214265.1 Saprospiraceae bacterium
TATAAGCTTTCAAGTAAAGATTGGATACATTTTCTCCCCGTAGTTATTCAAATAATCTGTAGTGTTTTTGTGAGAATGCAGAATTTATATTGGGATGGTACAAAAGAAAGCCTTTCCTGGTTAGGATATTATGGTTATGTCGTATGGATGAATAATTCCACAATTTACATAGTGGCAAGTATCTTAATTATTGTATATGGCTTCAAATCTCAAAAGCTATTGAATTCTGTAGATGAAAAGTTTGAAATCGATACCACTAAATTGGCTTGGATTAAACGCATTATAAAATCGTTTTTGGTCTACTTTTCCTTGGTTCTTCTTGTTCTTATTGTAGACCTTGTGATTCATAAAACCATAAACGATGGGTCTTATTTTTACTTTACACGATTTTACTACTATCCATTCTTTATAGGAATTGCAATTATAACCTATTGGATAGGACTAGAGGGTTTCTCTAGACGAAACGACCCGGAGGTGACTATCAAGACCACAATTAGTACTGAGAATCTAGAACGGCTTAAGCACATATCTAAAAAGCTTGAAAATGAGATGGAAATCGATCAATTATACAAAGATCTAGAGCTTTCTCTCAATAGTATAGCAGAACAACTAAATATTAAACCGTACCTGATTTCAAAAAACCTTAACGCAATTTACAACAAAAGGTTTAATGATTTTATAAATGAATACAGAGTAAAAGAAGTGCAAACCCTTTTGCAAAACTCCAACAATTCAAAAAAATAATCTTTACTCAGTTTAGCTATGGATGCAGGCTTTAATTCAAAGTCTTCATTTAACCGAGTAATTAAAAAGCAATTGGGCATTTCACCAAGCGAATTAAAGATTAAAAAGTAATGTGTCAATTCTAATAATGATACTTATTCAATGCACTAATTAGGTTTCAATTCGCCATTTGAAACTATTTTTCTTGATTAAACTTTTAGGTTTGCTTCAAATCAAAAAATCTATAATTATGAAAATTATCAATGTATTATTATTTAGTTTATCATTCATTCCTATTGGTATGCAAGCTCAATCATCAGATCCTAACTTAAACGTTTTAGTTGGTAAGTGGAAGCTCGATATGAGTCCTCAGGATAAAACGGATTCCAATTTTGCTATGATGAACATCACCAGAATTGAAGGCAATTCCTTTAAAGGCGAATTCTATCGCGAAGGTGTAGATATAAAAGAAGGACGTGTTATCACCTCTGAAGGTACTGTTTACGCAGCCTTAATCTCTGGGGATAATTCAGGCACTTACAATACCTCTTTTTATTTTATGGATGGTGTTTTACATGGCACTACGCATTCTTTAGATAAAGATTTCTTAGCAGTGTGGAATGCAATCAAAATAAGCGAATAAAGGATGAAACATTTAACCATTAGAAATCTGATAGCGATAGCTATTCTTTTCGTTTTCTCCATAAGTTTTGGGCAGAACACAAACACCTTTTCTCCAAAATTCAAGAAATCGAAAAAGACCACCTATAAGATAAAGAAGGAACAGGAATATACTTTTGGCTATTTAGAAGTACTTGAAAATAGAGATAAGCCCAATGGCAATACCATACAATTACCTGTTTACATTTTTAAAAGTCGTAGTAAGAATCCCAAAGCTGATCCAATTTTGTATACGGTTGGAGGCCCTGGATATACGTCTATGCGTGCATCAAAGGTTATGCAATACTATAAGTATCTTGATGACCGAGATTTTATTCTATTCGAGCAGCGAGGAACACAATATGCGCAGCCAAGTTTAGACTGCCCTGAATGGTCAAAGGCAATTTATCAATCTAATTTACCAAGTGCGGACCCAACTAAAACCGATAGTCTTTTTCAAAAGGCAGCCAAAGACTATAGTGAAAAACTTCGAAAAAATGAGATTGACTTAAACAGTTATACAACCAATCAAATTGCAGCCGATATTAACGATTTAATGAATGTACTAGAAATTGAAGAGTATAATTTGCTTACCTTGTCTTACAGTACTAAAATAGGACAGGTTTTAATTAGAGATTATCCAGATAAAATTAGAAGTGTAGTCATGGATTCTCCGCTTCCATTAGAAGTTAATTACGATGAGGAAAGTGTAAGCAATCTTTTAGAGTCTTTAGATAAACTCTTCATGGATTGCGAATCCGACACGGATTGTAATACTGCTTTTCCGAATATTAAAAATCGTTTCTTCGCTTACTTAGAAGAGAAGACAAATCACCCACTTGAAGTTAAAATTGAAAATCCAGATAACGGGAATTTAGAAACGTTTTATCTAAAAGGCGCAGACTTGATAAATGTATTCTCTTATGCTCGAACAGGAGATGTACCCAATATCCCTTTTGAAATAAATAAAATACTCAATAATGATTTATCCTTGGTAAAACAACAATTACAATCCGTATTCCAAAAACCCGGAGGTGGAATTGGAACTGGTATGCGTTTATCGGTTTGGTGTGCCGGAGAGAACCCATTTAATTCTCAAGAGAAAATCGCTCTAGAAACAACTAAGTACCCAGCAATCAAAGAATTATCTCCTGTGACTTTTGATAATGAAGTTTGCAAAATTTGGGGTGTAAAAAAAGTGCGAGAAATTGATAACCAAGATGTAAAAAGTAACATACCTGTTCTATTAATTAGTGGAGAATATGATGAAGCAACACCTGTTAAATGGTCTAAAGCAATGACTAATAATCTGACAAATTCCTACCATCTGATTTTTAAAGGCTGGAAACATGGGCCTACTACCAATTGGAGTAATCCATGTGCAATGCAGGCCGCAAATGATTTTTTTAACAATCCAACTGTGATACCGAAACCAGAATGTTTTGAACAAATCAAACGGCCTGAATTTAAAACGGAATAAATAACTACTTACAACAAAACCTATACGCAATGCCCTTCGGGACACTGCGCATAGCCAAAACGTTATGCAAAATTAAATGACATGAAAAAATTACGAATTTTAATTACTCTAGCGTTTATTTTAAATATCTCATTTGTCAATGGACAGTCGTTGATAAAAGACTCTGAAAAGTATATATTCCCGTTTAAAACTATTGATGATAGTATTTTACTTGAACACATCAATGACATTTCTGACAGTGTCAGAATAATTGGCTTAGGAGAAGTTAGCCATTACACTAAAGAATGCTATCAATTAAAACATCAAATAATCAATACTCTAATCAACAAAGGATTTAACGCATTGATTTTGGAAGTAGATTTTGGTCAAGCACTTATATGGAATGACTATGTAACCAAGGGTATTGGAAATATCGATACAATCATTTCAGAATCTGGTTGGTTTACTTATCGGACGCAAGAGTTTAAAAATTTACTTTTAGATATTAGGAATTACAACATAAATGCTGAAGAACCATTTCAAATATTCGGAATGGAAATGACCGCAATGAATAATAATTTGTTGTGGCTCTCTAAATACTTTGAAAAACATTTGGGTACCGAGGATAAGCTCATAGAATTACTGAATCAAGAAAGAACAACCGTAGCTTTTCAATCACATGACAAGTCGGAAATCTTATCTTATTGGAAACTATACTATCGACTAAATGAAACTTTAGTTAAAAACGAAAAAAAGCTAACAACGAAAAGTGGGAAAGTGAATTATGAAACTGCTAAACGAATTACCGAGATAGTAAGGCAATATTCAACCTACATATCACAAGATGAATTTCTATTTAAAGTCGAAATTAGAGACCAATTTTCTACAAGAAACGTGTTTTGGGCTTTGGATATGCTTGGAGAGGATAGTAAAGTTGCTATTTGGGCTCATAATGGCCATGTGGCTAAGGAATCAGTACTTTTTAGTTATGATATATTAGGATACTATTTAAGTAAATGGATGGGTGAGCAATATTACTCAATTGGATTCTCATTTAATCAAGGTCAATTTGGAGCGTTTTCTTCAAATGGATTTAAAAAATGGACTTTGCCACCCGTAATTTCCAAATCGTTTACTAAAGATTTCAGTAGATATAAAAGTCCATTTCTATTATTTGACATTAAGTCAAATTTAACTTTAGAAAACATTCCCGATGATAGCCCATTGAAAAATGACTTCCCAATTCGAACAGATATTTCAGAGTCCTATAATGAAGAAAATACAAGTTTAATGGATATTAATCTGTCAGTTACCTATGATTGTCTCATCTATATCAACAAGACTAATTATCCAACTACTATTGAATGGAGTCAATGACTTTGCACAACATTGTATAAAAATAATAGCGGTTTAATCGTAAACGTCCGAGCAAATACCTATTGTGGAGTTAAGTCAGTTGTTTGACCTTTCGGGTCAAAAGTAAAGAAATGACGAGAAAAGCCCTCGTCACACAGATGGTGCAATTGATGGAAGCCCAAGCCAAGTCCGGTCTGAGCAAAAAAGCATTCTGCGCCGAGCACGATATTCCCGTAGCCAAATTTTACTACTGGCAGCGACGACTGAGCCTAGAGGATCAAGAGCCCCCGGTTCCCGCAGGATTTACGTCTTTGTCAGTTCGCCCTGCTGCTGATTTGGAACTTTGCTTACCGGACGGGCAGTGGATCGGCGTTCGTACCTAGTCGAGTGATGCCCTGCGCATATTGCTGGATGCCATAAGTTTGAATAATGCTTAGTTTTTCCAGTAAGCAGCGGTATTTTCTGTATGGCCCGGCCACCGATATGCGCAAGGGCTTTGCTGGATTGAATGGATTGGTGCGCCAGCACATAAACCACGAGTTATTGAGTGGCGACGTTTTCATTTTCATCAACCGGCGGCGCGACCGCATTAAGCTGCTGATGTGGGATGCTACGGGTTTTGCCCTGTACTACAAGCAGTTGGAGCGTGGAACGTTCGAACTGCCACCGCAAACCGACCATGGATCGGCGGAGCTGTGCTGGTCGGATCTGGTGATGTTGTTGGAAGGCATCGAAATAAAGTCCATCAAAAGACGAAAAAGGTATCGGAAAACGGGGTAAAAATGCTGTTTTACTCGTATTTTTTTGGGAGTGGATATCGAAGTACTCATAGCACAAAACAAAGCTCAAAAAGCGCAGATCATAGCCCTACGTCACGAGTTGGATCAGCTCAAGCGACTGATCTATGGAGCTAAGCAGGAACGTTTTGTATCGACTCAAGCTCCCGAGCAATTAAGTCTGGAGCTGGATACCGAGACAGCTGCCCAATCGGGTGTTGAAGCCACCGAAACGATCACTTACCAGCGCCGTAAGAAGCCCCATCCGGGGCGTACGACTCTGCCCGAGAATATGTTGAAGAGATTATCATTGAACCCGAAGTGGATACCACCCACATGAAGCGCATCGGTGAACAAATCACCGAGACGATTGATTATCGTCCGGGCGTTTTGCTCAAGCGTCGTTATATCCGACCCAAATATGCCCGCAAAGAGGAGCAAACCGACCAGCCCGCAGTAGTGATTGCGCCCATGCCCGAGCGCCCCATTGCTAAGGGGATTGCAGAGGCTGGACTACTGGCATATCTGCTCGTGTCCAAGTATGTCGACCATCTGCCGTTTTACCGCCAGATTGAGCAATTTAAGCGCAATCATAGTTGGACTATCCACAAGTCGACCATCAACGACTGGTTTGCCGCCTGTTGCTCTTTGCTGGAACCCCTTTATGAGGCCTTGGAAAAACAGCTTATGCAAACCGATTACCTACAGGCCGATGAATCCCCAATTAAAGTACTGGACTCGGTCAAAAAAGGAAAAACACATCAGGGTTACATGTGGGTGTACCGCAACCCGGTAAACGCACTGGTCTTGTTCGATTACCGCAAGGGCCTTGGTATGCGTGACCCGGAAGAACGGCTGGCTGACTTTCAGGGGTACCTGCAATGCGATGGCTATCGGGGTTACAAAGCACTGGTGCGTAAACACAAGGCAAACATCAACTTGATCAGTTGCCTGGCACACATCCGTCGTAAGTTCTACGAGGCTCGTGAGCATCATCCACAGCTGGCGAAGCATGCCCTAAGCTTGATCCAGCAGCTTTACACCTTGGAGCGTAGCTATCGGGAAGCCAAGCTGAGCAGTGATCAACGCCAGCAAAAACGCCATGAACAAGCCCGGCCAATCCTAGAAAACCTGCTTACTTGGGTACAAACCGAGCAAGCCAACAACCTCAGCAAAGGGCCCATTGGCAAGGCACTCTTATATGCCAAAAATGAGCTACCCAATCTATTGGCGTACCTGGACGATGGTCGTATCGATATCGATAATAATCTGATTGAAAATGCCATCCGACCCCTGGCCCTGGGCCGAAAGAATTATCTGTTTGCCGGATCTCATCAGGGCGCTCAACGGGCAGCTATGGTGTATACCTTCTTCGGCAGCTGCAAAGCGCTGGACATAAACCCATGGGAGTGGTTACAAGATGTACTCCAACGTACCCCCGAACATCCCGTGAACCAGTTCCAGGACTTATCACCAAATCATTGGAGCACTACAAATCATACAAGTAAAACGTAGTTGCTCGGACGCTTACGTTTTAGTAATAAAGTATTAACTCGTCAAAATAGGCTTTAGCATTCAGTGATTGGGCGAATGAATAGGTTCATTCTGGGCTTAGTGTCTCCGGTGAGCTTTGGGAAAAGAATTAAATTCTAAGATGGGGTAGGGGCCATACACGCAATCGGATTAAACCTCGCCTTCGCTTTTTAGGTTTATAACATCCCCGCATGGTAGCGAGCAGTATCGTTGGCTTGTGTGATTTATTAGCCCTTGGCTTTTACGCCAGTGCCTTTGCTAAATTTAAGCTGCCCTTCCCCTTGAATCACAGTGAATCTGAACATAAGATCAATGACCTTTTGAAAAAGGGGGTATTTACTGTAGATGAAGTATGATGTTCCCCGTAGCGTATTGGCCATTTTCTCTTTTGTAAAATTTGCCACCCCACCAAAATCAACAAATTCGAGTCCATTTTCAATGGCAAATTCCACCATTTTTACAAACATAATGTCGTAGGCATGATAGGTCGTTTTACGAGTCCGATCAAAAGCTCCATGCAAGGCATTCAGGTATTTGCCCGTTACTAGGGCAGTTTGGTAGCCTATAAATTCACCATCTATGGTGGCTATGAAGTAATAGATGTTCTCGATTTTGGTTCGTCCGGTGGTTAATGCTGCACTGAGATAAAGATCCTGATAGGGCAAATAAATCACACTTTTGTCAATAGTCGCGTGAAAGCACCTTTTTAATTCGATGAGATGTTTTTCACTGAGTTGGTGATCAACCCTGGTGTATACTCCCTGCTTATTAGCAAATTTCCTTACTTTACGCTTAAGATTCTTGTAGTGCTCGGTATAATCGGTAATTGTTGTATAAGTAGAGCAATCAATCAGGGCTTGGGGAAGGGCTGGGAAAATGGAAGCCGACTCGAACTGTTCAGCGTTATCCGTTAGATCGTAAATGACAGACATCAGGTTCTTCTTTTTTAAATATGCTGCCATAGCTCGGATGACCTCTTCCGTTTTCTCCGGGTCTTTGACAAAGCCAGGATTGGACATCATATCCATGCAGCAACCGAATTTAATCCATAAATAGCATGGTAAATTGAAGGTATCTATCAATCCTGCTATGAGTTTCTTTGAGAAGAACGATCGACCATACTTCTTGCACTTAATGATTACCGCAACCCCATACAAGCTATCATCTTTGAAAGTTCTGAGCAGTAGGGGCTGTACATGGCTAAGGCTGGAATTGAAAAGGCAGGTGAATACTTCCCAAATACTGTTGTCCATACCGTAGAAATCTAAATATTTCTGGAATACTGATAATTCCTCATTGGATAAGTATCGATCGGACAATTCAAATGTATACATAGAAAGAAGAGGTGTGAGGTTGGTGACTGTAAGTAGAGAATGTCAATGCAGCAATTCGAAGAGTTAAAATATACAATAAGATGAACACATGCAAGGGAGCAATTTATTTAGTCCCTATATTGAACCTTTGAAAGTGAATTAAATCCACAGATGGGGTAAAAGCGACTGAATGAATAAATTAGGAATTCCACTAATCCATGGAATGAGAAAGATAAATTTGCTGAATTTAATGACGGCTCATTTTGCGTGCTCGAGAAAAGAGTATTTATTTATATTATTCCGCACATAATATGGTCTACAATCTATGCCTTCACTAGGGCGAGTTCGGTCCAGCACGTAGTCCGGTCGTTATACAGAATCCGACCGACTCAAATAAGATGATAAAATTTTTGATATCGATAGCTATTTTATTTCTGACAAATGCTTCAGCACTATGCCAAATTAATCCTTTTTGGGGGGATCTTGAAAAGGTGAATATGAAGTTGGGTACAAAGACACTGTCTTATTCAAGGCAAACGAGCCATACCAGATGAACAACTATAAAGGAGCAAAACCCTTCTTTATTAGGACATGGTACCCTTCAAAAAGTACATCTACTAAACCTGTGATGGTATAATGACTTTTTTGAAGTATTTGAAAGCAACTTGGATACAAGTTTGATTCCTATTCAAGATACCATGATGAACCATTATATAAAAACTGTAATATGGTCAGGAATTAAACAAAACCTTTTTAATTGGGAATATGAAGATATTAGAGAAGAATTAATAGACTCAATATTGAATACTGAATTATATTCTAAAAGAGGGATTCGCATAGCTGAGGGCAAATTCCCTTGTCTTGTTTATCATCATGCAGCAGGTGGTTTTAGTTTTGAAAATAATGTTCTTTTCGAATACTTAGCAAGCCACGGTTAGATTGTAATTTCATCAAATTATCATTGGTATTTAGAAAACAGAAACCGATTAGGAAATAACTATGATATTGAAGGACATAGTCCAACCACAGATATACTATTCATACTCGATTACGTGAAGAACAAGTCTAACATCATCCAGAACAAATTAGTTTTTGCTGGTCACAGTTGGCGAGGGCAACAAGCATTCTATACGAATGCAATTGCTGAGCAGACCTTTTCATTGTAGTTAATTTACAATACTACTTGGGATGCAAAGAAGTGGAATAAGAAATTTAAAGAAAAACATTTGAAGTATACTCAAATCGTAGAAGAAAAAGCACTTTCAAAACCTAACACTACTCCAATCGTGTTATTTACTTCTCCTAAAAAATCACTCGTTTTTGGAAAACCAAAATACACTAACCCATCATTTGAGGTATTTAAAAAGCTAAACTCCAAGTCATTAACTTACATAAGCTGTAAAACGGGTATTAATCATGAAAGCTTTATTTCTTTAGGGACATGTCGCGCTTCATATCCCAGCAGCAATTCATTTATAGATGGGGAAACCTTGCATAAAGAATTCGTTCAGTTTCAAAAAATCACCAGATTAACTCTTGATCTATTGAAAAACCACACCATTAGTAATTACACCATCCCAATCCAAGAAATCCATGAAAGGGATTTTTTAATCGAAAATTGTAACCTCTGCAAAACAATAGATAAACAGCATTAAAACGACTGTTTATTCAAAACGTTAGGCAAAATGAAACAGAAAGAACTATTCAGGTCAAATAGAATTTTAAAATTTGGCAAAATGAAATATCGAATCCTCTCCTATCAAAACACTTCCATAAAATAAAACTCTATTTATAAATAAATCAAATATACAAACTACTTGAAGATTTTCATAAACACAATACTTTTCCTAAATTTATGGATCGACCTGAGTAATGACAAATAGAAAAAACTGGACATCAAAATTAACTTTACTTTTCGAAACGCAGCTAAAATCAAATTATATGAAAGATGATACAAGTAGTAAAACTGCCGAAGCCGCTGCGGCTCTCCGTGCATTGCATTATTTATACGAAACACAACATATTTTTACTGATCCTTTCGCAATTAAATTAACCAATAAGAAATGGAAACTTATTCTGTCCAATAGATTTTTTCCTCAAATTCTTAAAACTACAGTTATGAAGCCTATTTATAATGCTGTAGGAGGTCAAATATTAAGTCGAGGTAGATATGCTGAAGATAAATTAGAAAGTTCAATCAAAAGAGGAATAAAACAGTACGTTATCTTAGGTGCTGGTATGGACACATTCGCTCTAAGGTCTCCTAATCTATTAGATAAAATTAAAGTATTTGAAATCGATCATCCAGCTACACAGAAAACAAAAAAAGAAAAATTATTAAAAATCATTAGAACATTACCCGAAAATTTAGTTTTTGTACCTGTAAACTTTGAAAAGCAAACAGTTTCAGATGCACTTCTAAACACATCATTTGATCCAAAAAAACCAACGTTCTTTTCTTGGATGGGAACTTCATATTATCTTACTGAAAAATCAATTTTTGAAACTTTATCTTCGTTAATAAATATAGCTGCTAATAATTCCGAAATAGTTTTTGACTATTACATGAACGATAGGTTACTTACAAAAGAAGGATTGAATGAAATCAATGCAACTAAAGCATTTGTTGCAAAGCGAGGTGAGGTATTTCTAACTAGTTTTGATCATCAAGAATTAATTCAAAAAGTTAATAAAATAGGATATACACTAGCCGAGTTAGCTCCTCCTGAAATTATACAAAAACTTTACTTTTTAAATAGGAAAGATAAACTAAAAGCTGCCCAATGGTGTAGCATGATTCATTTAAAAACTAGGAAAAATTGAATACTACTATGAACAAAGCAAGACTATCCTTTTTAGCAAATTTCATTGTACAGCCATCGTTCAGTAAGAGTGCTAAGTGAAATTAAAAGTGAATCTATCCTTAAATCATTATTTGGTCAGAGAAACTACCACAATATCAATCAAAATTAAAAAGGGTCAGATATTTTTTTAATATTTTAGCTTAGTGGTAAAGCCAAATTTCAGAAAAGAAAACACTTTGCCTAACAAAATGAAAACGTACATAGTCGCTAAACGCGCCTACGTCGTCTGCACCAAGCGTTATATGCAAGCCGATGAGAAAAATCTTTATTCTAATATCAATAATTTGTTTTTTTAGCTGCCAAGAAAAAAAGAAAGAAAATAGTTCTGAAATTTTTGTCAGCAAAGAAAATATAGTTGAAAAAAGAAACGAGGTTGTCATAATGGTAAATGACACTATAAACTCATTTTTCACAAACCTTTTTGTGGACGAGATGCAAGACAAACCCGACATGTTATATCTCGGACAAAAAGAAAAGAAAACGTCAGTAACTATACCCACAAAAAAAACTATTAGAATAATTGGTGGTGACCCATTTATTTCATTTTTCTATGAATTACATCTTGAAAAAGGAGATACACTATTAATTGGAATTGAAAAAATAGATGTTAACCAATCTAAACAAATTGATTATCCAATATTTACATTATTGAATAGTGATAAAGCTTGGAGTGAAAACAACTTTGATTATCTCTTATATAAACATAATATTAAAACCAAAGCTATAGTAATTAATGAAAATGCATTACAAAAAAACAAATTTGATTCAGAAAAAATATATGAAAACTCAATTAAATTATTAGATAGCCTACAGTTTACTAATAGCATTTCAGATAAATTCTATTCAACGGAAAGAATTAATCAAAATTTAAAGTTCGCTACTTCAAGAATAAGGGAAGCAAAAAATAATAACCAGAAATTACAAATCGAGGATTTTAATATAAAAATTAACGACAAGGAATTATTTGATAACAAAGAATATGTAAGCTTTTTGAGAGCATTGACATTATTTAAATATTTTAAAAAAAATAAACGAGTTAAGAATTCTGTTCTATTTGATTTTATTGGTGAACAAGAAACATTTTTGAATGAATCTGCTAAAGAGGTTTTATTGGACTCTTATCTCAAAAGCATTTTTTTCGTTGAAAAGCAAAAATTTAACGAATATTTGACAAAATTTCACTCTTATAATACAAATAATGAATTAGAAAATAAATGGAATACTATTGCTAATAAACAAAAGGCAAACTTAAAGAAACTAAATACAACTAATAGAACTGTAGGAATTTTAACCAACCTTGTAAATGACAACGAACTGACTTTTGAACAAGTACTTTTAAGGAACAAAGGTAAAATTGTTTTAGTGGATTTTTGGGCGAGTTGGTGCGTACCATGCAGAAAAGAAATGCCATATTTAAAAGATTTAAAACAAAAATTCAATGAAGATGAATTTAAAGTCATAGAAATTTCAATAGACAATGACTATTCAGCTTGGGTTAGAGCTTCCAAATTAGAAAGTTTATCGAAAGAAGAAGAAAATTACATAATTTCAAACTGGAAAAAATCCAGTCTTTATAAAAACTTCAAGATTGAGACAATTCCAAGGTATCTTCTTTTTGATAAAAATGGAAAAATAATAAATGATGATGCACCAAGACCAAGTGAAAATGAACTTAAAAAATTAATAAAGGCCAGTATATAACAATGGCTATAAGTAATTGCTTATTCTCGCCTGCTTCTGAAAATCTGATAGGATTTTCAATTTACTATGTACCTTTAATTTCGTAGATTTACTAAGCAACTACTAATAGCCGAAACCGTCAGGCTGTGCAAAAACCACTCCCAAAACGCCCATCTATTATTTACCTGATCGCTTTGAAATTCGTATTTTGAAAATCAACAAAACCTGTTAATCCATGGCCCATCAAAGCGGTACAGATCGACATCAGGTCTTCTTTTTTTCACTAGACGAGCAAATAAGCACGGATCACCCCGTTCGGGCCATTGATGCCTTTGTTGACAGCCTTGACTTAAGTGCTTTAGGGTTCCAGAAAACAAAAGCCAAACGTACCGGGAGCCCGCCCTTTCATCCGGGTGATTTGCTGAAGCTATACATCTATGGGTACCTGAATAAAATACGTTCTTCAAGAGGGCTTGCCCGGCAATGTGAACGCAACGTGGAGCTGTGGTGGTTACTCAAAGGTCTTCGTCCCAAGTATCGGACCATCGCTGCTTTTCGGGCCGATCACCCTCGAGCCTTGAAGGGGACCTTTCGACAATTTGTGGCACTCTTGGATCAGCTTAATCTGTTGGGCAAAGAAATCCTGGCGCTGGATGGCAGTAAATTCCGAGTCCAAAACGCCAAAAAGAATAACTACAACCAAAAGAAGATAGATCGACATAAAGCCTATTATGATGATCTTATTGCGGGCTACCGTTCCAGCGATTTTGCTTACTACCCAGATGTAGACGCCTACGTATGTCCGCAAGGGTACTGGCTGACCACAACTGGAACCCTAACCACAAAAGGGAACCACGATTACCGAATCAAAACCTACAGAGCAGGCGCTAAGTGCTGCCGAATGTGTCCAGCTTTTGGCCGCTGTACAACGGCCAAGAATGGACGAATCATCGAACGCTCAGAATACCACGATGCCGTGGTTCGAAATGCCGAGCGAATAAACCAGAATCAGGATTTATATCGCCGAAGGCAGGCCATCGTAGAACATCCCTTCGGTACCATAAAACGAGGCTGGGGATATGATCACACATTGCTGAAAGGGCTCCAAAAGGTGAATGGAGAGATCGCCTTGATCTTTTTAGTGTATAATCTTAGGAGAAGTATGTCCATCCTAAGCGTCAAAGGGGTAATTGAGGCCCTGAAAAGCCCTTTTTTAGGTGTTTTACGGCTGTGGCGCACGCTGAGACTAGAGAAAAGTAAAATATATAACGAACTTACACGAGCGATCTCGTTGGCAGGGTGTTCATGAACAATCTTAATAAACTGAGGCAGGGGGTTTTTGCACACTCTGCCGTTGTGAACCATGTCTAAAATCGAAGTTTTATGAAAAATTCACTTGTACTATTATTCTTTGCATTGATCTTCGCAAATGGGTGCAAAACAGAAGTTCAAAATGAGTCAAATGATTTTGAAAGTCGCGTTGATAGCATATTTCTTGAATATGACAACCTTGACAAACCCGGTGCAGCAGTAGCTGTTGTTAAGAATGGTGAAATCGTGTTTCAAAAAGGCTATGGAAGTGCCAATCTTGAATATGATATTCCAGTAACACCATCAACAATATTTCACATTGCCTCGGTTTCGAAACAGTTTACTGTTTTCTCAATTCTTCTCCTAGCTGATGAAGGGAAACTGAACTTTGATGATGACGTGCGAAAATATATTCCTGAAGTTCCTGATTTTGGTGAAACGATAACCTTGAGACACTTAGCCTCGCATACAAGCGGATTAAGGGATCAATGGAATTTATTGGCAATGGCTGGCTGGCGTCTTGATGATGTAATAACAAAAGAACATGTTCTAAAACTGGTAGCCAATCAAAAAGAATTAAATTTCGAGCCCGGTGAAGAGTATACCTATTGCAATACAGGATTTACTTTATTAGCTGAAGTCGTATCAAGAGTCTCTGGAAAATCCTTTTCAGAGTTTACCAAATCAAAAATTTTTGATCCGCTAAAAATGACCAATACCTTATTTTATGATGATCATGAAAAGATTGTGAAAAATAGGGCTTACTCCTATTACTCTGATAATTTAGGTTTCAAGAAAAGTGTTTTAAGTTATGCCAATGTAGGAGCTACAAGCCTTTTTACGACTGTTGAAGATTTGAGCTTATGGGCTTTGAACTTTGGGTCACCCAAAGTTGGGAATCAGGAAATAATTGATCAAATGAATTCACTAGCTACTCTTAATAATGGTGAAACATTTGAAGGAGCTTACGGACAATTTAGAAATCAATACAAAGGTCTGGATCAAATTCAACATGGAGGAGCGGATGCAGGGTACAGGAGTTACTTAGGACGGTTTCCAGATCAAAAATTTGCAGTTAGTGTGTTTAGTAATTATGCTGCAGCTAATACTGAAGGACTTGCATTGAGAATAGCTGATATCTTTTTGGAAGATGATTTGATATCTGAATCTGAGGACACGACCCAAGAATATAATTATGTAAACTTAACAAATGAAGAATTAGCGGCATTTGAAGGAACATATTGGAATGAAGCAGGATCATATTCAAGAAGGATCTTCCTCAAGAATGATACATTAAGATATTCAAGAGGAGAAGGCAATGAAAGTCTAATAGTCCCAATTGGCGATAATACCTTTGAAATGCTCAACGTAGGAGTCAATCTAAAGGTGAAGTTCGAAATTAAAGAGGAAAATATAGCCATGATGGTAGTTATTGATGATGGTGAGCCAATAATATCTGATAGTTATATTCCAATAGATTATTCTGTCAAAGAATTAGTTAAATTCACAGGTGTCTTTTATAGTGAAGAGCTAAGTACATCTTACAGCCTCATAATAAAGAATGACGCTTTAATAGCAACCCACTCCAGACTGGACGATATTACTCTCAGTCCCATTAAAAAAGATATGTTTGTAGGAGATCGGTGGTTTTTTAGCGATATCAGATTTGAGCGAGATATTTCAAATGCTATTTCTGGAATTAGGGTTTCAAGTGGTCGAGTTAAAAACCTATTATTCAAAAAACAGTTCACAACAAAAGATAAAATGCATTAGAGCGCATTTTATCAAACCGTTGTAGCTAATAATAATGAAAAATTATGGATATAAATAAAAAAGAAGAATTAGAGATAAATTATTGGCGAGATAGCGAATTTGAATCACCGAAAAAGTTTTCTAAAGGAAATTTACTAAATAAACTACAGGAATGTAGAAATTTGGATTATAAAATCAATAAGCATTTAAACATAATAAAAAATAAAAAATCAATTCTAGAAATTGGTGCTGGACAAGGTTGGGCATCTTGTTATTTAAAATCGTTCTATTTAAAACATTCTGAGTTTACTGTAACAGACATCAGCTCCTATGCAATAGAGAGTATAGTTAACTGGGAAAAACTGTTTGAGGTTAAAATTGATAAATACTACGCTGCAAAGAGTTATAAATTAAGCGAAAATGATAATCAGTTTGATCTAATTTTTTGTTATGCAGCAGCACATCATTTTGTACTATACGAAGAAACGCTTATTGAGCTTAAAAGAGTTTTAAAGGATAATGGGTATATATTATTTCTATATGAGCCTACATCGTCAAAATTATTTTATACTTTGCACCGTTATTATGTTAATAAAATGCCACATCATACTCCTGAAGATGTAATATTGCCCTCTAGAATAAAATTAATTTGTTCAAAAATAGGCTTGAATTATGAAAATCAATATGACCCATATCAACCCATTATAAGAAATATACCAATAGGATTATATTTCAGTTTAATAAAAAGAATTCCAATTCTGCAAAAAGTATTGCCATCATCATCCGATTTAATTTTTACTAAATTGAAAAAGTGAAACACTAGCTACAACAAATATGTATGACGCTCATGTCGGCCAAACGCCGCCACGCCCCATACACTCAACTTTATATGCAAACTGAAAAAACAAAGAAAGAATATGAACAAACTATGGACTATACTGACTACAACATTGATTTTAGTGAGTTGCCAAACAGAGAAAAAGAACTTTAAAAATATTGTCACAACTGACGTAACCAACTTT
Source organism: Saprospiraceae bacterium (assembly GCA_013214265.1). Taxonomy (GTDB): domain Bacteria; phylum Bacteroidota; class Bacteroidia; order Chitinophagales; family Saprospiraceae; genus DT-110. The sequence continues at coordinate 16,450 of JABSSK010000025.1, forward strand.
TGGGAAGCCTATGATAAAATTACTTCCATTCAAGATTCTGTATTACAGTACAAATACCTAGATAGTCTATATTTTGCCAAAGGAACTATAGGTTTGCAAGGAATAAGACAAGCAAGAAATTATTCAGCCGAAGACTACATAAATGTGATAAATAATTATCCGAAGTTTTGGGCTTCAGTTAGAAATAACACTTTAAAAGTAGACATATATAGACAAGACATTCAAGAAGGCATTGAAAGAGTAAAGTCGCTATATCCAGAAACTGAACAAAGAAAGATTTATTTTACAATTGGTGCTATGCGGACGGGTGGTACCTACTTGGATAGTTTAGTACTAATAGGTAGTGAAATGGCAATGGCTGATAAAAATACCGTTGCTTCAGAATTACCAGAAGGCATTCGAGTAGGAAGACAAAATTACTTTAACCAAAATCCAATTGATAATTTGGTCTTTTTAGCTGTTCAAGAATTTGTTCACACTCAACAAAAACCTTTCATTCATAATCTACTTTCATATTGTATTCACGAAGGAGTTGGCGATTTCGTTTCTTATCAAGCACTAAATATTGAACCAAATCTACCTGCAATCACCTATGGCAAACAAAATGAAGCGGTAAGGGAAAAATTTGAAACAGAAATGTTTTACAGCAACAATCAGAACAAATGGCTTTGGAGTGATGCACCAAATGAATTTGGAGTAAGAGATTTAGGCTATTATATCGGTTATCAAATTTGCGAAAACTATTATAACCAAGCTAAAGATAAAAACGAAGCTATAAAAACTATGATTGAACTTGATTATGAAAATGAATCTGAAATTGAGAACTTCGTTCACAAATCAAATTTCTTTTCAGCCTCATTAGATGAACTTTATCAAAATTTCGAGAATAAAAGACCAAGTGTAATTGGAATAAAGCAATTCAAGAACAACAGTGATAAAGTTAGTCCAAGAATAAATCAAATCACGGTTGTATTTTCGGAACCCTTAAATGGCATCAACACAGGGCTTGAAGTAGGCCCATTGGGAAAAGACTATTTACCAAAAATAAGCCCAAATAATAGAGTCTTTTCAGAAGACAATAAAACTTGGACAATAAATGTAGAATTAGAACCTAATAAGCAATATCAAATTCAATTAGAAAATAATTTTAGAACAAATGATTGGCTTCCATTAAAACCGTATTTGATTGAATTTAAGACAGGAACTGAATAAAAGTCAAAGCCAGCACATAACAAATATATAAACAGTATTAAAACAACCGTTAATACGAAACGTTAGCAACAAGCCATAACTCAAATTCAATAAAAAAATAATGGAAATCGTAAAACCATATTCAGAAATTAATAAAGCTATTGCTTCCCTTGACAATGGAGGAAGATTTTACAACTTACTTACGAAAGCTGAAGATGGAATAATTAGTCAAGCAGAACTAGGTAAATTAGGCGGAATTTTTAATGATAAACAGAAAATGATACTATTTTTGGAACTGTCAATTTCAAGATTGAAAGAAAACGAAAAAGAAATCATTATTTCAAAACTAGATAAAAGTTTAAAAGAAGATTATTTAAAGTACAAACCTCAAAACTTACTTCCTTCTGAAGTTAAGAATAAAGGAATTCTATCCTCAAATTTGATTGTGACAGGAGTTCCAAAATTAATAGATTCAAAAGCAGATTTTAATGGTTTTATAATGATTCCCGTTATGACAGGAAATGTAACTACTTTTACATTAATTCCTCTGATTGATAATTACGATGTGTATGAATTGAGAGACGACAAAACTTCGGAAACATTTATAATTGCTCACTCGAAAAGCTTTAAAAAATTACCAAATGAAAAAATAGTTGTTGCAGGAGTCTTGAAAGAACTTGAAAAAAATGAAAAAGATGTAAAAGATATATTTCTTGAGGCAAATTATTACATAAAGAATTAACAGAAGACAAGCCAGTTTATAACAAAATCCAAACGTGATTAAAACGACCGTTTAAACTAAAAGTTTTGACTTATTAGAAAATTATGAACCTATATAAACTTTTATTTTTACTGATTTTGACTGTTTCTTGTAACGAGCATGAAACAGTGCCTGTAATTGATAATAGCAATACAGAAATCGTAGAATTATATTTCAAGGGACTAAAAACTAATAATGTTAAATCTATTCCTTTAACTAACGATGTTGTTTTTGAAGGACCACTACTAAATGAAAGCATTAGTGGAGAAAGCCAAGTTCGACAGTTTTTAGGTGCAATTGCTCTTTCATTTAAGAGTGCAGAATTAAAACTTGGATCAATCGTCTCAGAAAAGAATAATTCTTGTTTGATCTTTGATGTTAGCTTCCCAAAGGATTCTTTAATAATTCCTGTAATAGACCACATTAAATTTAGGAATGATTCAATATCATATATCCGGCCATATTTTGACCCAAGAGGATATTTAGAGATGAATAAAGAAGAAAACTAATGCCAACAATGTGACCTCCTCCCTAAAAAGCGTGTCCAATCAAAAGTAAAGAATTTCGATAAATTGCTTAACTAAAAAAAAGATAATAAGAGCGATGAAAAAGTCGAAGTTTACAGAAGCACAAATTGCATTTGCCTTACGTCAAGTTGAACAAGAGACCCGTATCTCTGAAGTTTGCCAGAAGATGGGGACTAGCGAAGCGACCTTTTAAAACTGGCGGATAAAGGAATATCAGAATTGCCCTCGTTTAAAACAACTAGAAGAGGAAAATAGACGATTAAAGCAATTGGTAGCTGATTTAAGTTTGGATAAGCAGATGCTACAAGATGTCATTAAAAAAAGCTTTAAAGGCTCGTCAGAAGCGGGAATTGGAAAGCTTTTTATTAGAAGAATACCGAGTTTCAATTCAACGGGCCTGTGCAGTGATACCATTTAGACGTCAGACATGGTATCATAAGACTAAAGAAAAAGATGATAAAGCAGTGCGAGCACGTTTTAATGAGATAGCCATGGAAAGATTTCGTTATGGCTTTTGGCGGATATTTACTTTACTAAAAAGAGAGGGTTGGAAAGACAACCATAAACGGATTTACAGGATTTATTGTGAGGAGCAATTAAATTTACGAAGTAAGTGTCCCAAACGAAGGAAAGCAGCGGCTCATCGTCAAAATTATCCAGAAGCCTCTAATATAGATGAATTTTGGAATATGGATTTTATTGCCGATCAGCTCTATGATGGGCGCCGATTTAGGGCTTTAACTGTAGTGGATAATTATAGTAGGCAATGCCCATTAATCTACGTAGGACAGTCGATAAAAGGAAAAGATGTAGTAGTCCAATTGAGACAACTAAGCCGTCATCCCAAACGAATAAAGGTGGATAATGGAAGTGAGTTTATCTCCAGGGCTTTAGAGAAATGGGCGTATGAAAACGAAGTTATTTTAGATTTTCAAGACCAGGTAACCCGACTGATAATCCGTACATTGAATCCTTCAATGGAAGTTTTTGAGATGAATGTTTAAACATAAATTGGTTCTTATCATTAGCGGATGCCAAGCAAAAAATTGAGTCTTGGCGGCAAGATTACAACCAATTTCGACCACACAGTTCGTTGGGGGGAATTCCCCCCAACGAACTGCTACAACAAGAAGAATATAGATCGAAATCTCTAATTTAGCCGTTTGCGCTTATGGGGAATAGCTCACTTACCTTGAAACTGTTTGCAAATCCAATATTTTAGTACACATTAAAAATTCTAGAGTCACGTGCCATATCTAGACGTTGTATGTCGAAGTGATCAATACACCTAATGTTAAAATAACAAATAACGCTTTAGGATAATTTATTTTGTAACCTTTTAAAAATTCATCTTGTCAAATACATGTGAATTCACTTAAAATAATTTTTCACAGGATTTAAAATAAAAGATGAATCATTTAAAATCAATAACAAAGATCGGATTTGTCCTGATCATATTTTTCACCAATACCCTCACCTCTTATGGACAATACAATAAGAGAAAAATCAAGACGGTAAGTGGAAAACCAATAGAGATTGCCAACTTAGACAAACGTATTAATCAAATAATGGATTCAATTCAGTTGCCAGGACTTTCCATAGCAATTATCAATGATGCCAAAGTTGTGTATCACAACACTTTTGGTGTTGTTAATATTGAAAGTAAAGAACCTGTTACAAAGCAGACGATTTTTGAAGGCGCATCCTTATCAAAGCCTTTGTTTGCTTATTTTGTAATGAAAAATGTTGAACAAGGAAAGCTGGATCTGGATGAAGCCATTTATCCTTACCTGGAGTCTATTTTTCCTCCTGAAGTACTAGACAGCGCTACTTTAACGCTTTATAAAATGATAACCCCCCGCATAGTACTATCCCATGGTACAGGTATACCAAACTGGCCTCCGAAAGGTACATTGCCCATAAACTTTACACCCGGAACAGGCTATTCCTACTCTGGTGAAGCGTACCAACATCTGGCGGCAGCATTAGGTACTAAACTCGGCATTGGATGGGGAAGTGAACTAGATTCATTATTTCTTGATAAAGTGGCATACCCTCTAAAAATGGAAAATAGCTGCTACACTTGGAGCGAAAAGTGCGAAAAATATAAAGCCAAAGGCCATAAAAAGGGGATTGTCAATATGAAAATCTACCGAGACAAGAAGGTAGGATCCGGTTACAGCTTAAAATCTGAAGCATTGGACTTTGCTCAATTCTTAATAGAAATGATGGAGCCCAAAAATTTATCACAAAAATGGATTGATGAAATGCTAAAAGGACACAATCACTTTGATACCGATAGCAATCTATTTAAAGAAACAGGGCAAACGGGTTGGGGACTTGGTTTTGCACAAAAACCAACAACAAATGGTTTGATGCATCTACACACTGGAAATAACCATGATTTTCAGGCATATGCAATGTTCGTTCCTGATCAAAAATATGGTTTCGTGATGTTTGCCAACTCAGATAATCTTTACGACTTTTTACTGGAATTAGAAGAATTAATAGAAAAACAATTCTAAAGAAATGGAAAACCTAAATGAAGCCCTTGGAGGATTGGTAATAATAACGGGTGCTATTCTTGTAGTATATATAATATCAAAATACACCTATCTAATCAAGAAGGCAATGATAGAAAAAGGTTTGCTAACCCAACAATCAAATCAAAAAGTCAAATACATTGATATTGGTTGTATTGTCATTGGATTGAGCGTTGGGCTACTGGTTTCATCTGTTTTTACGACAATGAATATTTCTGAGGATACTATGGACTTACTAGTTTGGGGTACCATATCGTTCTTTGGAGGAATCGGCTTAATCATTGCACACTATCTAAGAAGAAAGATTGAAGACTAATTCTTTTAAGGATGCAGATTTCGATTTAATCCAAAAGATTAAAGAAGGAGATACAACTGCTTTTAAACAACTAGTGAAAAAGTATAAGGATGTATCTCTTTCTCTTGTGATTTCTATTATAAAAGATCAGTCTGCTGCTGAAGATATTTTACAGGATGCTTTTATAAAAGTATTCGAATCGATAGATAGATTTAAGTTTGAATCACGGTTCTCGACATGGTTGTACCGCGTT